>NZ_JBFRFR010000086.1:0-41103 GCF_052114925.1 Bradyrhizobium sp. 2TAF36
CCGGCGGCCAGGCGATCTCGGAAGATCTCGGCATCAAGCTCGAGAACGTCACGCTCAACATGCTCGGTCGCGCCAAGAAGGTGATGATCGACAAGGAGAACACCACGATCGTCAACGGCGCCGGCAAGAAGGCCGACATCGAGGCGCGCGTGGCCCAGATCAAGGCGCAGATCGAGGAGACCACCTCGGACTACGACCGTGAGAAGCTCCAGGAGCGTCTCGCCAAGCTCGCAGGCGGCGTCGCGGTGATCCGCGTCGGCGGCGCGACCGAGGTCGAGGTGAAGGAGCGCAAGGATCGCGTTGATGACGCGATGCATGCGACCCGCGCGGCGGTCGAGGAAGGYATCGTCCCGGGCGGCGGCGTCGCCCTGCTCCGTGCCTCCGAGCAGCTCAAGGGTCTGCGCACCAAGAACGACGACCAGAAGACCGGCGTCGAGATCGTGCGCAAGGCGCTGTCGGCTCCTGCTCGCCAGATCGCGATCAACGCCGGTGAAGACGGTTCGGTGATCGTCGGCAAGATCCTGGAGAACAAGACCTACGCTTACGGCTTCGACTCCCAGACCGGCGAGTACGTCAACCTGGTCACCAAGGGCATCATCGACCCGACCAAGGTGGTCCGTACCGCGATCCAGAACGCAGCCTCGGTTGCCGCGCTCCTGATCACCACGGAAGCCATGGTCGCCGAGCTGCCCAAGAAGGGCGGCGCCGGTCCGGCGATGCCCCCGGGCGGCGGCATGGGCGGCATGGACTTCTGAGGTCCAACCACCTCAAGAACTACGAAACCCCGGCAGCGATGCCGGGGTTTTTGTTTTAGGCAAACTCTCTCCCCCCGTCATTCCGGGGCGCGCGGAGCGCGAGCCCGGAATGACGGGGCCCCTCACCAGACCTTCCCCAGCCGCTCCATGTGCGGCTCGCCGTCTTCATCGAGCGACCAGAAGATCCGGGTCACCCGCCCGACGAGGTTGTCCATCGGGATGAAACCCATCGTTGCCATCACGCGGCTGTCGCTCGAGTTGTCGCGGTTGTCGCCCAGCACGAAGAAATGGCCGGGCGGCACGGTGTAGACATTGGTGTTGTCGTAGTAGCCGTTCTCAACGCAGTCGTAGGTGATGTAGGAATTGCCATTGGGCAGCGTCTCGCGCCAGCGCTTGACCTTGACGCTGCCATCCAGACCGCAGGCGGTGCCGGCGAGCCCGTTTGCGAGCGCGACGCGCGTCACCGGTCTGTCATTGAGGACAAGCTGTCCCTGCCGCATCTGGATGCGGTCACCGGGCAGCCCGACCACGCGCTTGACATAGTCGACCGAGGTGTCCTTTGGCGCGCGAAACACGACGACGTCACCGTGCTCGGGCTCGGCCGCAAAGACACGGCCCGAGATCCATGACGGCGCGAACGGAAAGGAATAGCGGCCGTAGCCATAGGCATATTTTGCGGCGAAGACGTAGTCGCCGACGACCAGCGTCGGGGTCATCGAGCCGGAAGGAATGTTGAACGGCTGATACAGGAAGAAGCGAAACAGGAACGGCGGCGACCACAGCACCGGGATCAACAGGATCAAGACGACGATCGCTTTCCATTCCCGCGGCCGGGCCGTAGGGCGGATCGTTTGCTGAAGAGTGGTCATTCGCTTGCCATGATCGAGATTGTGGTCGTCACCGTGAGATTACGCAACCTTCGCGCGCGTGCAATACCCACTCATGGTTTGGTCGCACGGGCGCGCGCACGCGTTCATCGCAAGCGTCGACAATGGACATATGAAGGGCCGCCCGTGGGCGGCCCTTCTGCTTCATGCGCTCTCGGGCGCCTTCAGGCGCACGAGCCGGGTCAGGAGGGCATCGAGGCCCTCGCCGTTGCCGGCATGGAGGTCGATGCGGCCGACCTTCTCGACCAGCCTCTCCAGCGACTCCAGCTCCTTGAGCCGCAGCAGCAGGGGGTTCTCCTCCATCAGGCGGGCGGTGTTCAGGAGCGAACGCGTTGCCGYGGTCTCCTCCTGCCGGCGGATCAGGTTCGCCTTCGCGACCCGCTCCGCCTCCACCACCTTGTTCACCAGCTCCCGGATCTCGCCGGGCAGGATCACATCCTTGACGCCGAGCTCGGTCACCTCCACGCCGGACTCCGCGACGCGTGCCCGCACATAGTCGCGCAGCTCCGCATCCAGCGCCGCCTTCGCAGACAGCACCTCGTCCAGCGTCCGGCCCGCCACCGCCTCGCGGATCGCGAACTGCACCAGCCGATACAGCCACGCATCCACGTCGGGCACGGTCGCAACCGTGCGCTCGGGATCGACGATCCTGCGGAACGCCGTCAGCGTCACCCGCAGCGCGATGCGATCCTTGGTCAGCATCTCCTGCGCGGTGATCTCGACCGCCTGGGGCCGCAGGTCGAGGCGCTTCACCTCGATCTTGCGGCCGACGGTCCAGAAGGCGTGCCGGCCGGGCGCGAGCCGCTCCACGAGCCGGCCCTCGACATAGAGCAGGCCCGCCTCGTGGTTCTCGACCACCGCTTCCATCACGACGGTCGAGCGATTGCGCTCGATCATGGTCAGGTGCCGCGCGCCAACCCGGGGATCGGCGGACACATCGATGCGCTCGACATCGATGCGGGTCGCGACCTTCCAGTAGACGCGCGCCTGCCAGGGCGTCATCAGATGCACGGGCCGGCCGTCGAGGCTGACGATGGCGATCTCGTCCGCCTTGGTCTCGATCGCCTCGAACAGCTCCGCGGCCAGATCAGGCCGCGCGGCCTTCAGCACCGCGTAGCGATCCGCAGAGAATTCCCTGCGGACGACGTCGAGCACCTCGGCCTTCAGCTCGTGCAGGGGATCGAACAGCCGGTGCTTGCCGGGCGCGAGCACGCGCACGAGCTGTCCGTTGCGCGTGAGCAACGCACGCTCGCCGTCCTTCACCGTCACGTTCAGCATCAGCAAATGCCAGGTCATGGCACGCCTCCATCATATTGCCTCCGGCCGAACGCGGCCGGATAGCGGGTTTCGTTTGCAAAGGACGTGAGGACGCGAACGACGCTTCCCGGGAAAGCGGCGGGCCGGGGCTTGAGCTTGCATGACGACGGGCGCACGCGCGCGATCGCTCGACGCGTTTCGAGCGGTCATGCGGAGCCACCCGGCATCAGCGCAAGCGGTATCGACCCGCGGCGCAAAGCCGGTCTCACAGTGTCTAGGTTCGGACGGAAAGCCTTTCGGCAAAACGGCCGGACTGCGACTGAAGCGCGCGTCCGGTCCTCGTCAGAGGTATCAGCTTTTCAGGCTGAAACGGAGCGCTGGAGCGGGATTCGAACCCGCGACAGGATGAGTAACAGTCATCTGCTCTACCAAACTGAGCTATCCTTTGTGCAAGAGACCGGAATCGAACCGATGCCTTCGGGTGTTCAGCCCGACGCTCTCCATGAGCTACGTCCTGCGTTTGCCCTTCATTCGGCGGAACACGAAACCGCAGAGCGGCTCGCGCCAGTCGGGATCTCAGAGAGCCCGAACCCATGGCCTAGCGAAGGAGGGCGCTAATAGACGAAGCACGTTCGGGTTGCAAGGGGGAAAGCCAAGATTTTTCGTCACGCACTCCGCACTGTGACGCGATGATCACAATGCGAGGTGACGTCAACCGCGCGACGTTTCCTGAAAACACGCCCTCACCCAGTCGATCGTCACACGCGTCGCGGGATCGCGCTTGAGGTGGTTTTGCACCAGCAGCCAGGCGTCGCGCCGCTTCGGCAGCAGCGTGGCGCGCAGGCGGCGATCGCCGAGCAAGTCCGCGCAAACATACTCCGGCAACACGCCGGCGGCCCGATGCGCGCGGATCAGGTTACGGATGACGCGAACGTTGTCGGTGACGCAGCGCGCGCGGGCTTGCTTCATGCGCAGGAATTGCATCTCGGGAATGGCACCGAGTTCGTCCGGATAGGCGCACAGCACCGGTTCGCCCTCGGTCGCAACAGGCTCGAAATAATAAATGCGGATCTCGCCGAGCCTGGAGATCGCGAAGTCACCCTTGTCGGGTTTGCGCAGCCGGATGGCGAGATCGGCTTCCCAGCGCGAGAACTTGACGTTCTCGCTCGAGGTGAGGAATTGCAGCGTCAGGCCGGGATTGGCGCGCAGGAAGTCGCTCGCGCGCGGCGACAGCACCTCCTCAGCGAACGTGTTGGTGGAGGCGATGCGCAGGCGTCCCACCGGACCTGCCAGGCTCGCGCCGACGCGACCGATCTCGGCGGCATGTGCGGCCATCGCCTCGACATGCGCCAGCACCGCCTCGCAACTCCGCGTTGGCCTGCGGACGCCGTCGGCGGCCTCGAACAGACGCAAACCGAGCGCACGCTCGATGCGCGACAGCCTGCGCCCGACCGTCGTCTCGTCGATGCGCAGCCGCGCGCTGGCGCCCGCATAGGTGCCCTCGTCCCTGACGGCGGCGATGATGCGCAGATCGTCCCAGTTCATTGCGTCAGGTTATACCGGCCGGGATCAGCCTGCAATATCGCAGCCACCCGCTGCAATATCCCTGCATATCGGCAGGCATTCCCGGGGCTATGTTTGTGCAGCCTTTTGCCCCGGAGATTTCCAGACCATGACGACCGCAAAGACCCTGCTGCAGCTCGCCGGTGCCGATCTCAACCCGCCGCGTCTTGGCGACGCTGCGCTGGTGCTGATCGATATCCAGAACGAATATCTCGCTGGTCCGCTCGCTTTGCCCGACGCGGGACCTGCGATCACGCGGGCGGCTGCGCTCCTGGCACGGGCACGCGAGAGCGGAGCCGCGATCATCCATATCGCCCATCGCGGCAAGGCCGGCAGCCTGTTCGATCGCCGCGCTGAGCGCGGCGCCATCGTCGCCGAGCTGAGCCCCCGTGCCGGCGAGCTGGTGATCGAGAAGGAGTTGCCCAATGCATTTGCCGGCACTGATTTGCAGGCGCGCCTTGCCGCAACCGACAGGAAGAACATCGTGCTGGCCGGCTTCATGACGCATATGTGCGTCAGCTCCACCGCCCGTGCCGCGCTCGACCTCGGCTTTCGCACGACTGTTGACGCCGATGCCTGCGCCACGCGCGACCTGCCCGACGGCCGCGGCGGCACGCTGGACGCCCGGACCATCCACGCGGTTGCGCTCGCCGAGCTATCCGACCGCTTCGCGATCATCGCGCGCGGCGATGTGCTGAAATAGCGGAGCAACGCGATGCTGCAGCTCTATTTCTCGCCGATGGCCTGCTCGCTTGCGAGCCGCATCGCGCTGATGGAAGCCGGCCTCGATGCGCGCTATCATCTGGTGCATCTCAGGACCAAGACGGTCGCCGACGACGACGGCGATTTCCGCGGCGTGTCGCCGAAGGCCGCGGTGCCGGTCCTGGTGCTGGAGAACGGCGAACGGCTGACCGAAAGCGCGGCGGTCCTGCAATACATCGCCGATGCGAAGCCGGAGGCGGGTCTCGCGCCCCGGTTCGGCGATCCCGACCGCTACCGCCTGCAGGAATGGCTGAGCTTCATCGGCACCGAGATCCACAAGGCATTCCTGTTTCCGACCTTCTGGTACAAGGACGACGGCTCGCTCGCCAAGCCGCGTGCAAGGATCCCGCAGACATTGGCGGTGCCATCGGCGCATCTCGCGGACCGCGAATTCCTCGTCGGTGACAGCTTCACCGTCGCGGATGCCCATCTCGCCTGGGCCCTGCTGCTGCTCCGTCCCGCGGGCGTCGACATCGCACAATGGCCAAGCCTGTCGGCCTATCTCGCGCGCATGCAGGCGCGGCCCGCCGTGCGGGAGGCGATTGCGACCGAGATGGAGCTGCGCAAGACGGTGGCGGCAAACCCGGCGTGACAGGATGTCACGGTCGCCAAATCTGACGGGTCCACAGCGAGGGCATTGATACCGACGCGGCATGCGCTAATCTGGGGCATATTTTTCGATATTTCCCTGGAAGGCATTCATGCGTGCTCCTTCTGGAATTTTGCGTCTTTTTTTCCTGACCCTCCTCGCCCTCTGGCTGAGCTTTGGGCTGAGCCTTGCCCCCGCATCGGCGGACACGCGGGTCGCGCTGGTGATCGGCAACGGCGCTTATGTCTCTACGGCGCAGCTACCCAACCCGTCGCACGATGCCGAAGACGTCGCAGCCTCGCTCAAGCGCAGCGGTTTTGAGGTGTTTCAAGGCATCGACCTGCGTCAAGCCGACATGCAGGACCTGACCATCCGCTTCGCGCGCGCCGCGAGCCGTGCCGACGTCGCGATGTTCTATTACAGCGGCCATGCGATGCAGTACAACGGCGTGAACTATCTGATGCCCGTCGACGCCGTGCTGACGGATGAGGCGGACCTGAAGCGCTTCGTGCGGGTCGACGACATCGTGAACGATCTGCAGCAGGCCAAGAATTTGCGCATCCTCGTGCTCGATTCCTGCCGCGACAATCCGCTGGCGGAAACCCTGAAGCGCTCCGCCGGCTCGACACGCGCCGCCTCGATCGGACGCGGGTTGTCGAAGGTCGAGGCACCGCGCGGCACGATCGTGTCGTTCTCGACGCAATCAGGGCAGGTCGCCGCCGATGGCACCGGCCGCAACAGCCCCTACACGACCGCGTTCCTCAAGCACATCGAGGAGCCGCAGGAAATCGGCGACGTCTTTCGCGACATCAGCAGCGACGTCTATGACTCCAGCGGCAAGACCCAGCTGCCGGAGCTGTCGCTGTCGATCATCGGCAAGTTCTACCTGAACGGACCTGTCACGGTCACGGTCGCGCCGACGGCCCCCCAAGCTGCACCGAAGGCCGATCCCTGCGCGGCCGCCGAGGCGCACTGGAAGGCTGCTGAGGGCATCGGAACGCTGGGTGCCTTTGAGGATCATCTCGCGAGATTCCCGAACTGCATCTTCGCCACCCTCGCCAAGGCACGCATTGAAGGCCTGAAGCAGAAAGTGGCGCTGGCGCCTTCCGGCAACGCCAGAACCACGGGAAGCAAGGATTTCGACGGCAGCTGGGACGTGACGTTGAACTGCCCGGCTTCCGGCAAGGCGCAGGGCTTCACCAGGCCCCTGGTCGCCACCGTGACCAATGGCGTGTTTCACGCCGAGGTGCAGGGCACGGGCGGTGTCAATCGGCTGGAGATCGACGGTCAGATCCCCGCGGACGGCAAGACGACCTTGAGCGCGCGCGGCACGACCGGGGCGAGCACCTACACGCTCAACAATCTCGCACCCGGCTCGCCTTACGCCTTTACGGTCGATGCGCAGTTCGATCGCACCCGTGGCAGCGGAAAGCGCAACGAGGCGCGTGCCTGCAACCTGGTTTTCGTCAAGCGCTAAGCCGCGCGATGATCGCGCGGCCTCGCGTGCACGCCCGCTCACACGCCCGTCTGGCTGATGAACTTGGTGTTGAAGTAGCCTTCCATCGCCTCGGTGCCGCCTTCCGAGCCATAGCCGGAATCCTTGATGCCGCCGAACGGCACCTCGGGCAGCGCCAGACCAAAGCTGTTGATCGACATCATGCCGGCCTCGACCGCCGCGCCGATCGCAGCCGCCGTCTTGGCCGAGCTGGTGAAGGCGTAAGAGGCAAGGCCAAAGGGCAGCCGGTTCGCCTCCTCGACCACGTCGTCGAATGACGAGAAGCGGGAGATCAGGGCGAGCGGGCCGAACGGCTCCTCGTTCATCGCGCGCGCATCCTTCGGCACATCGCTCACCACGGTCGGCTCGAAGAAATGGCCCTTGTTGCCGACGCGCTTGCCGCCGGTCTCGAGCCTGGCGCCCTTGCCGACGGCATCCTGCACCATGCCTTCGATGGCGGTGACGCGGCGCGGATTGGCGAGCGAGCCCATTTTGGACTCGGGATCGAGGCCGTTGCCGACCTTGAACGCCTTGGCGCTGTCGACGAATTTGTCGACGAATTCGCGGAACACGTCGTCCTGCACCAGCATCCGCGTCGGCGAGATGCAGACCTGGCCGGCGTTCCGATATTTCGCCGCCGCGAGGATCTTCGCGGCCGACGCGACGTCGGCATCGCCAAAGACGATCGCCGGTGCATGGCCGCCGAGCTCCATGGTGGCGCGCTTCATGTGCAGGCCCGCGAGCGCATTGAGCTGCTTGCCGACATGGGTCGAGCCGGTGAAGGAGATTTTTCGGATCACCGGATGCGGGATCAGATATTCGGAGATCTCCGACGGCACGCCGTAGACGAGGTTGATGACGCCGTCGGGCACGCCCGCGTCCGCAAACGCGCGGATCAACTGCGCGGGCGAAGCTGGTGTCTCCTCCGGCGCCTTGACGATGATCGAGCAGCCGGCAGCGAGCGCTGCGGAAAGCTTGCGCACGACCTGGTTGATCGGGAAATTCCAGGGCGTGAACGCGGCGACCGGGCCGACCGGCTCCTTCATCGCAATCTGGTAGATGCCGGGGCCGCGCGCGGGGATCAACCGGCCATAGGCGCGCTTGGCTTCTTCGGCGAACCACTCGATCACGTCAGCGGCGGCCATCGCCTCCATCTTCGCTTCACCGAGCGTCTTGCCTTGCTCCATCGTCAGCAGCGGCGCGATCTCGTCATTGCGCTCGCGCATGATCGCGGCGGCCTTGCGCATGATCCGGCAGCGCTCGAAGGGGGCAACGTTACGCCAGACCTTGAAGCCGGCGGAAGCGGCGGCGAGCGCCTCGTCGAGATCGGATTGGCCAGCATGCGCGACGGTGCCGATCACCTCCTCGGTCGCGGGATTGCGCACCTCGATCGCTTTGCCCGAATGGGCCGGGCGCCATTTGCCGGCAATGAAAAGCTGCGTGTTCGAATAGGCCAACGGAATCTCCTTTTAGGTCGAGCTGTGACAGATGGCGTCCGCGGCGCGCGTCATCTCCGGTCCGAGATAGAGGCGGAAGCGCGGCTCGGCGGCGAGCGTGCGGAAGTCCGCCATCCGCGTCACCCCGCCGCCGGCGACGAACAGGAATTGCCCGGCGATCTCGGCGAGGATGTCGAGGTGCCAGCTGGCTGTCGGATGCATGCAGAGGATGACCAGCCTGCCCTCGTCGCGCAGCTTGCGGAAGAAATCGAGCATGAAGCCGATATAGCCGTCCTGCAGGTTGAACTGCGGTTCGTCGAACAAGTGAACCAGCGGCGTCCGGGTCGGCGACGGCGCCAGCAAGGCGGACGGAACGCGCTTGCGAAACCGCCGGACCTGATAGGACTGGTGATAGTGGATCGCGAGCCGGTCGCGCTCGCGGTATTTGACATGGTGGATATCGGTGCCCGCGACCAGCACGCGGCCCGAGGTCGGCGCGTTGGAGCCGGTCATCATCTCGAACAGCGTCGTCTTGCCGGCGCCGTTCGGCCCGACCACGCCGACGATACCCGGTTCTTCGAGCGACAGGTTCGCCTGAAGCGTGAACGTCGGGCGGCGGATGACGCGGCCCCTGGTGTAGACCTTGCGAACGTCATCGAGAACGAGCAGCGGTGCGGCCACTTATTGTACTCCCAGCAAGCGCTGCCGAAGGGGGCGATCATCGCGCAATGTCGCGGCCTCGCCAGTCCAGACGATCCTGCCACGGTCGATCACCGCGGCGTGGTCTGCGACCGACAGCGCGATCTCCGCATTCTGTTCCACGACCAGCGAGGCGATCCCCTCCTCTTTCATGCGCAATATGGTCGCGAGCACGTCGCCGACGATCTTTGGCGCAAGACCCTGGCTCGGCTCGTCGAACAGGACCAGTCCCGGCGAGCCGACCAGCGCGCGCGCAATGGCGACCATCTGCATCTCGCCGCCCGACAGGTTCTCGCAGTCGCGCTCCATGAGATATTCGAGCGGCGAGAAGATCGCGGCGGCCTCCTTGACGCTCCAGTTGCGAAAGCGCGTGCGCTTTTTCGCGATCGTGAGGTTACGCGCCACCGACAAGGTCGGGCACAGCCGCCGGTCGTCGGGCACCCAGCCGATGCCGGCGCGCGCGATCTCGTGGGTCGGATCACGCGTCACGTCATGCCCGTCGAAACGAACGGCGCCGCGGCGCGGCCGGGTCAGCCCGAGAATCGAACGGAGCATGGTGGTCTTGCCGGCGCCGTTGGGCCCGAGCAGTGCAAACACCTTGGCGCGCTCGATGGCGAGCGAGGCGCCAAACAGCGCCTGGGTCTCGCCGTAGAAGGTATCGACCCCATCCACTTCGAGGATCATGCGAACTTCCCGAGGTTGGAGCGCCGCACCCATTCGTTCTGCTGCAGCTCGTGCGGCGTGCCGTGCGCCACCACCTGGCCCCAATGGATGACCGAGATGCGATCGGCGAGCGAGAACAGGAATTCCATGTCGTGCTCGATGGCGACGATGGTCAGCCGGCCTTTCAGGCGCGCCACCAGAGCGGCCAGCCGCTGCACGCCGTCGGAGCCGAGGCCGGAGGTCGGCTCGTCCAGGCACAGCACGCGCGGGGCCTGCGCCAGCGCGACCGCGATCTCGAGTGCTCGGCGGTCGCCATAGGACAGGTCCTTGGCGCGGACATCGCCCTTGTCGGCAAGCCCGACCGCGGCGAGCGCTTCGGATGCCTGCTCGGCAAACCTGCGATCTCCGGCCGCCGCCCGCGCGATATCGAGGCCACGGGCGCGAAACGCGGGCAAGCCCATCATGACGTTGTCGCGGGCGGAGAATTCGTCGAACAGGGTCATGACCTGAAACGAGCGGGCGATGCCCTTGGCGGCGATGCGGTGCGGGCTCAATCCCGTGACGTCCTCGCCGCCGAGCAGGACTCGGCCGCGGCTCGGTTTCACCCGGCCGGTGAGGACGTTGAAGAAGGTGGTCTTGCCCGCGCCGTTCGGGCCCATCACGCCGTGAAACTCGCCCTCGGCCACCGCGAGATCGACGCTTTCCAGCACGACGCGATCGCCGAAGCGGACGTGCACACCCGCGGCCTCGATCATTCTCATCGCCCGCCCCCGACCAGCAGTCGCATCGCGGACGTGCCGCGCCGCCGCAGCGCGTTGAGTGAGTGCTGCTGCGCGGCGGCCGAGAGCGCGCCGGCGATGCCTTCCGGGCGGAATAGCACGATCGCAATGAACAGCAGACCGAAATAGAGCATCCAGGCATTGGTCAGCGCGCCGATCACGTCGCGCGCGGTGAGGAAGAGAAACACGCCGATCACCGGCCCCCAGAAGCTGACGAGCCCGCCACCGACCAGCGTCATCATCACGACGTAGCCCGATTGATGCAGGCTCATCACATCGGGGAACGCGGCGAGCTGCGCCATCGCGAACAGCCCGCCGGCAAAGCCGGACACGGCCGCCGACAGCGCGAAGACCGACGCCTTGTAGAGCCACACGTTATAGCCGAGATGGGCGGCGCGGACCTCGCTCTGCCTGATCGCAGCGACGACGCGGCCATAGGGCGAGTGCACCAGCCGCCACAATACGGCGGTACCGACCGCGAATACCGCGAGCACGAAATAGTAGAACGCGACATTGTCGGTGAGATCGAACGACACCAGCCCGAAATCGGCCGGCAGCCGCTTGATCTTGAGAAGCCCATCCTCACCACCGGTGATCCGGTGCGACTTGATCGCCAGCGTCCAGAAGATCTGGCCGAAGGCGATGGTCATGAAGGCATAATAGATGCCGCGCCGATGCGAGATGAACAGCGCCACCAGCGCGCCGGCAAGCCCCGCGACCACGGCCGCGGCAGCGAGACAGATCCAGAGATTGGCGACAATGTCGAACTGGCAGAGCCCGAACGCATAGGCGCCGATGCCGAAATAGGCGCCATGTCCGAACGAGGGAAGTCCGGCCGTGCCCAGCACCAGGTTGAACGCAAGCGCATAGAGCGACCAGATCAGTATCTCGATCCCGAGATAGGGATAGAGCCCGATCCGCGTGATCCAGAGCGGCACCGTTGCAAGCACCAGCCAGAGCACCAGCATCGTCGGCGTGACGAGGCGCGCGGCGTCGGATGAAGAATTTGATCCCACAATCATTCCCTAGGCCTCGAGCACGCTTTTCTTGCCCCACAGGCCGCGTGCACGGAACGTCACGACGGCGACGAGCAGGATGTACATCGACAACAGCGACCATTCGGACGCGTAAGCGCCGGCAAGACCGACACAGAGCCCGACCAGCAGCCCCGCCACGACCGCGCCCCCAAAGCTGCCGACGCCGCCGAGCACGATCACCAGGAACGCGGGGATGACGGCATCGACACCCATATGCGGACGAATGCCCCAGATCGGCGCGACGATGATGCCGGCGATCGCGGCCAGCATGGTGCCGAATACGAAGACCAGCAGCCGCAATCGCGACAGGTTGATGCCAAGCGCGCGAACGATCTCGCTGTCATGGGCGCCGGCCTTGACGGTTGCGCCGAATGAAGTCTTTTCGATCAACAGCCAGACCAGGCCGATGATTCCGGCCGCGATGCCCGCCGCGTAGAAGCGATAGGTCGACCAGATCAGATCGCCGAACAGGAAGCCGCCGTTGATGGCGGACGGAACCTGCAGCACATAGTCCCGCGTCCCCCAGACAAGGCGGATCAGCTCCTCGATCACCATCGCGGCGCCGAAGGTCAGGAGCAGTCCGTATAGCGGATCCTTGCCGTAGGTCCGCCGCATGCAGAGCTCGATCAGCATGCCGACGAGGCTCACGATCACGGGCGCTATCACCAGCGTGGCGGCATAGCGCCAGCCGAGCGGGAGCGCGAGCCACGCTTTTGCGAGATCGGCCGGCAATGGCGGGCGCGGTCCGGTCAGCTGCATGGCAACGTAGGCGCCGAGCGCGAACAGGGAGCCATGCGCGAGGTTGATCTGCTCCATCAGCCCGACAATGAGCATGAAGCCGAGCGCGATCAGCGCGAACAACAGGCCAAGCGTCAGGCCGTTCAGAAGATGCGGAAGAAGGTCGAACAAGGTTTTGGTCTCGCAACTGGCATTTGCTTACTCGGGACACCGATGGCCCGGGCCTGCGGCGCGCGACATGCGCGCCGCTCGTTCCACGACGCGACGCACCGTCTCTAGGAGTCGACGGTCGGCACCTGCTCGTAGGGCGTGAGCTTGCACTTGCCGGGAGCAGCGTCATCGGCGGCCGATTTCGGCTCGGTCCAGCTGATGATCTCGAACAGATCGGTGTTGTCGGCCGGCTTGGCGTTGCGCCGCGCCAGATAGATCGTCTGCTGCATCTGATGCGTCACGGGATCCATGTAGGCGTCGAAGTGCTGCATGCGATCGGTTGCCGAGACCTTGAGGTTCTCGATCTCCTTGATGATCTTGACGTTGTTGGTCGACCCTGCCCGCTCGATCGCACGGAGCAATTCGCGCGTCGACATATAGCCGTTGTAGGAGACGTTGCCCGGCACCGGGATCGGACCGTCCTTGTTGGCGGCCTGCCATTTCCTAACGAAGTCGGCGACGCCGGGCAGCTGCAGCTTGTGATACCAGGTGGTGCCGAACACGCCGAACAGGCTGTCGGGCGCGCCCCAGACGTCGGGCCAGTCCTGCTGGTTGTTGATCCAGGCGGGCTTGCCGTCGAGCTTGAGCTGCGCCACCTGCTCGCGCAGTGCCTTGATGTCGTCGCCGCCGATCGCAGTCGCGACCACGTCGGGTTTCGCCTGCTGGATCTTCAGGAGGTAGGCGGTGAAGTCGCGCGTGTTCTGCGGCACCAGGAGATTGTCGATGATCTTGCCGCCGGCAGCCTCGACCTGCGCCTTGGTCGCGGCGGACGTCGTGTGACCCCAGACGTAGTCATTGGTCAGCAGCATCCAGTTCTTGCCGATGGAATCGACCGCGTTCTTGACCGACGCCTTGGAAAAATTGGTGCCGTTGCCGTCCCACACGAATTTCACACGCGAGCAGTTCTCCCCGGCCTCGCTCGGCGCGGAGGAATTGGTGTTCATGTAGATCACGCCGTATTTGCTGGCGACCTGGGTGATGGCGTTGGCGACGCCGGAATGCAGCGCACCGATCAGGATGGTGCAGTCCTCGCGGGTGATGAAGCGTTCGGCGACGCGGCTGCCGGTGGCCGGCGTCGTCTCGGTATCCGCGGTGATGAACGAGACCTGGCGGCCGAGCACGCCGCCTTTGGCGTTGACCTCGTCGATCGCCATCTTGATGCCGCGGAAATCATCCTGGCCGCTGTTGCCGTATTGGCCGCTGGCATCGCAGGTCAGGCCGAGCTTGATCGGCTTCGCGCCTTGCGCCCACGCATGATTCTCTTTCCACGGCCCAAAGAAGCTGCCGGTGCCGCCGATGACGCTCGCCATCAAGCTGCCCTTCAGAACGCATCGCCGTGAGATCTGACGCCCTCTCATCGTTTCCTCCCGTTTTCGAAGTCTTTTGCTTTTTTGTGCAATTAGAATATTCATTCCATTTGTTATGTAAAGTGGAATATTTGGTCCAAACGGTGAAATGCCGTTAAACAGGCGACCGATCTGGAGACCCGAGACGATGAACAAGGCACAAGGCGCGATGAGCTACGACGAGCTGCGCGGCGCCATTGCGCAGCGGCACCGGGCGCTGTCCGGCCGGCTGCAGCAGATCGCGGAGTTCGTGCTCGATCACCCGACCGATGTCGCCCTCGGCACCGTGGCGGAGGTTGCGCAGCGCTCGGGCGTGCCGCCCTCGGCGATCGTTCGCTTCGCCCATGCGCTCGGCTTCGGCGGCTTCACCGAGATGCAGCAGGTATTCCGCTCACGCCTCGTTGCCGGCGTAGCACCTAGCTACAAGGCGCGGCTCGCCCGCATGAAGAGCGAGGAGAAATCGGTACTCGGCCGCCAGCCGGCCGCGGTGCTGTCGCGCTTCGTCTCGGAGGCGCAGTCGTCGCTGGTGACGCTCAGTCAATCCGTGCATGCGCGCGAGCTCGACGCCGCCACCGCGATCCTCGCCAAGGCGCGCGACATCTATCTGCTCGGCCTCGGCGGCTCGTTTCCGGTTGCGACCCACCTCGCCTACGTGCTGCGCAAGCTCGGACGCCGCGTCGTCCTGCTCGACGGCACGGGCGGCAGCATCCACGAGCAGTCGCATGCCGCAACCACGGAGGACGCGCTGGTCGCGATCAGCTTCCGGAACTACTATCCGGATACGGCGCGGCTGTTTCCCGAACTCGTTGCGCGAGGCGTGCCCACGATTTCCATCACCGACAGCCTCCTGAGCCCGATCGTCGAAGGCGCGAGCGTCGTGTTCGAGATCCAGGACATGCCCGAGCCGGCGCTGCGCACGCTGGTCGCACCGATGTGCCTCGTGCAGGCGATGGCGATCGGGCTCGATCTCGCGGCGGACTGACGTTTCATAACAGGAGAAGATCATGGCTGCACATGACGGGAAAGTATTGTCAGGACAGGTGGCGCTGGTGACCGGCGCGGGACGCGGGCTCGGACGCGCCTTTGCAGAGAAGCTCGCCGCGCTCGGCGCCGATGTCGCCATCCACGGCATGCGCGAGAACGGGCCGGCGGAATATGGCGAGGGCACCACCCTCACCGCGGTCGCCGCAGAGATCGGCCAGCAATTCGGCGTCCGCAGCCAGCGCGTACTCGGCGATCTCACCAGGGGCGAGGACATCGCGCGCGTGATCGCCGAGACGGAAGCAGCCCTCGGCCCGATCGGCATTCTCGTGCACAATGCCGGCGGCGACATCGCAGCCGCCGGCGGCAAGCCCGATCCGAACGATGCGGTAAACATCAAGGAGGCCGATGTGCGCGCGGTGCTGGAGCGCAATCTGCTCTCGACCATCCTGACCTGCCAGGCGGTCGCGAAGGGAATGATGGAGCGGCGCCGCGGCCGCATCGTCACGCTCGGTTCGGTCGCCGCGTTCAAGGGCCGCACCCAGGGCTCGATCTATGCGGTGTCGAAGGCCGGCGTAACCCACTACACGCGATGCCTGGCCGACCAGCTCCGCGCTTACGACATCGCCGTCAACTGCATCGCGCCCGGCGATACCCGCACCGGCCGTTTCCTCGGCACGCGCGCGGTGGACCCCGACAGGATGGTCGAGACCGGCACGCTCGACCGCATCGCGACCGTCGATGAGGTCGCGCGCGTCGTCGAGTTCTTCGCCGGTCCCATGGGCGCCTTCGTCTCGGGCCAGGTGCTGAGGATCGACGGCGGCGGACAGTGCTGGCCGGGTTGAAGCAGAGAAGAAAAGAAAAGGGCCGCTRCAAGCGGCCCTTTGAGATCATCGCGAATTGACTGAGCTCACTCGACCCGCGACAGCACCGCGAGCTTGCGGATGCCCTTGTTACGGTAGGCGTCGAGGAACGCGTAATAGTCCTTGAACGACACGCAGCCGTTCGAATCGCCGTTCGGCCCGAGCATGAAGGTGTGGGCGAGCAGGCCGTCGCGGCCGTAGATCGCGCTCTCGCCGCCGATCGGGGTCAGGCGCAGAGCCGGCACGCCATGGAACAGCGCTTCGCGCGGCTTCAGCGTGTAGATGTGCGGCGGCGTCACGCCGCGCATGCGGACGCGCGAGGAGCGCGGATCGTCGAGATTGGAGCCGAGGCCGGAATGCGCCTCGAGCTTGGTGCCGTCGGGCAGGTAAACCATCTTGGCGGTGATGTCGTAGACCGCCGTGTCGCGCTCATAGGGCGCCGAACCGCCGAGCATGGGGTTCTGCTCCCTCGGCGCGATGGACGCGGTCACGCTGGCATCGGCCGAGGCATAGGCCAGCAGCCCGCCGGACGGCTCCCGCTTACCCCAGAGCTTCTCGACCATCGACTGGCGCGGCCCGGTGATCGACATCACCGCGGCCTTGGCGCGATCGGCAAACGATTTCGGCTTCGCCTCGGGCGCCGGCACGATCTCGGCCGGATCGGCCGAAGCCAGCTGCATCTGCGCATCCGGCGCACGCTTGGCCTTGTCCGCAGACTTGTCAGCAATCTTGGCCGGCGCCGCCGGCTTCAGCGCTTCCGCGACCTTCGCGATCACGCTCTGCTTGGGGGCGTCCTTCGACGCTTCCTTGGCGACGGCGACCTGGGTTGCGGGCGCGGCGCTCGCGTTCGACGCAACGCCCTGGGTCGCGGCCGCGGCAAAGCGCTCGTTGAACATCTCGCGCGAGATCGGGGCTGCGACCTGCAGCCGGTCGGGCAGCAGCGCAAAGGTGTCCCTGATGGCCACGCCGGCCTCACGCAGCGCCACCCTGGGCGCGCGCTTGATCACGGGCTCGTCGTAGCCAATGCTGCCGACGGTCGGATAGACGCTGGCGCCGAGGACGTTGCTGTAGATGGTCCAGCCGGCGCCCATCACGACGCAGCCGATCGCCGCAGCGCCCAGCCAATTGGTGGTGGTCATTTTCCGGGAAGGCTTCCGAAGAGAATTCTTGGACTTCCGTGCCGCGTTACTCTGCGCAGCGATACTCGTACTCATTCGCCTTGCGTCCAGGACGGTGTCACTCAGTCCCCCTTCGAAGTGCCGCTGGTCACGATCCGGGAACAGCATCTCGCAGGAGGTCGGAGCGTCATTAAGGCGACTTTTAGTTAAATGCAGATTAAGTTCGGGCAGATGTGAGGCACCGTGTTAACGCTGTCCCATTTCGAGAAAAAAGTCCGCAGAACTACGGACTTAGGAGCGTCTGTTAACTATAATTCTCGGCCGGTTCGGCACGTTGGACGGACGTCACAGGCCGCCCCTCTAAGGCCATCCAACCAAGTCGTTTTCGTGGTCTTCAATACCCGGACAATAGCGGGGAAGCGTTGCGCGAGGCTGGTGAGCGCTGCCCTCTCCAGCGGGTGTCAGCAGGGTGGCGGCAGAGCCCGTCCCACATCACACATCGCGCACAGAGTGCTCACGCGGCACGGCGCCCTGACTGAAAGTTGATCGCGTCGGACTGGAAAAGACCGCACCGAGGAAATAGCTCCGAGAGCGGCACTTTTCAGCAGCCTCTGCGTGTGATACGGTACCGTATCAACATCGCTTTGAACTGTGCCAAGCACGCAAACGGAGGCTGGCATGAGAGGGATCGCGGGCGCCGGTATTTTCGCTCTGGCGTGGTTGTTTCACTTGATCGGGTCTGCGAACGCACAGCCGGTTGCCAATGTCGGCTGCACGGCATCGCCATCGGCTGCGGGCACGCAAATCTGGCGCTGCGACAACGGCATCACCATCGTTGCGGAAAACGGCGCCAGATTTGAACTTAAGGACGCCAACCGCGACGGACATATTGACTCCGTGGAGTTGAGCAGCAAGGCGCTGCTGATCGAGGTGCCCAAGAAGCCCGGCGGCAATCCCTTCAAGGTGCTGACGCCGCAGGCGATCGCCGCAGTGCGCGGGACCAAATGGGCCGTCGATGTCGCTGAGGCCAAGACCGCGGTCTTCGTTGCTGACGGCCGTGTCGGTGTGAGCCGCAGGGCTCGTGGACGCGGCGTCGTGCTCGGACCGGGCCAAGGCGTCGATGTCGAGGCAACGGGCCCGTTGACCGTCAAGACCTGGGGCCAGCCGCGCGTCGACGCGCTGATGGCAAGACTGGGTCAATAAGGCCTGGACAATTAAGGCCCGCGCAGCAACGCCCGGGCGACAAAGAAGATTGCATTACGTAATGACTAGACGCGTTCAGATCCTGGTGGCCCTCGTCCTCACCGCGCTTTGGGGTGCGAGCATCTATGCCGGCCACGCCAACGGTCATCTGCGCTTTCTCGATCGGCTCGAGGCGACGCTGACGGATTGGCGGACCCAGGTCCGCGGCGTGCAGGCTCCGCCCGATCTCGTCACCATCGTCGCAATCGACGACACGGTCGTGAAACGCGGCGGCAGCTATCCGCTGCCGCGCGCCGATCTCGCGCGGGTTGTCGATACCATCGTGCAGTTCAAGCCGAAGGTCGTCGCGATCGACCTGCTGCTGGTCGACCGCAGCGCTGCGATCGGCGATGCGACGCTGGCCAACACGCTCGCCACCGGTCCCATGGTGCTCGCCGCCGCGGCGATCTTCCCGACCGCCAGCGAGACCGTGGAGCCGGGCACCCAAGGTCCCCTCGCCGCGCTGCCACAGGCCGAACGGTTCCTGCTGCCGCTGCCCGCCTTCGCCGATCACGCCGAGGTCGGAGTCGTCAACGTCGCGACGGGGCAGTCGGGCTCGCCGCTTTCGGTGCCGATGCTGTTCCGGACCCGCGACAAGGTCGAGCTGTCGTTTCCCTTGCGGGTCGCGGCGCGCGCGCTCGACAAGCCGCTGACGATCGCGCCGGATCATCTCATGCTCGGCGATCGCGCGGTCTCGACCGATAGCGATTTCGCGCTGCCGATCACCTATTACGGCCCGCGCCGCACCATCCGCACCGTCAGCGCGCAGAGCATCTTCGACGGTACGCTCAATCGCGCGGCGATCGAGAACCGCATCGTCGTGATCGGCGCCGCGGTCGCCGGCGGCGGCGACTTCTATCCGACACCGTTCGATTCCCTGATGCCCGGCGTCGAGGTGATCTCGACCGCGATCACCCATCTCGTCTCCGGTGACGGCATCGTGCGCGACCGCAAGGTCCACATCGCCGACGCGCTCACCGCGATCCTTTTGCCGATGCTGCTGGTCGGCCTGCTCGCCTGGCGGCGCAGCGCGCCCGGCATCATCGCGGCAGCCGCGGTGATGATCGCCTGGGCCGGGCTCAATCTGTTCGCCTTCACGCACGGCGTTTGGCTGAACGCCGCGACGACACTTGCCGCCGCGGTGCCGCCAGTCGCGGTCTTTGCCGGCGTGCAGCTGTGGGCCGGCGGCCGCCGCACGCAATATTTTGCCGCCAAGAGCAGTTCGCTGGCGCAATTTCAGGCGCCCGCCGTGCAGGAATGGCTGACGCGCGATCCGAATTTCCTGTCCAGGCCGGTCCGGCAGGATGCGGCCGTCGTCTTCATCGATCTCTCCGGTTTCACGACGCTCRGCGAACGGATCGATCCGGACGAGCTGCAGCATCTGCTGAGGGCATTTCACGCGCTGATCGACAAGGCCGCGGTCGATTGCGGCGGCCTGATCACCGGCTTTCTCGGCGACGGCGCCATGATCCTGTTCGGACTGCCACACGCGATGCCCGACGACGCGGCGCGCGCGCTGCAATGCTCGATCGACCTGTATCGCAGCGTCGATCGCTGGATCGCTTCGCTGCCGCCTGCCCTTCGCGGCCAGCTCGGCTTCAAGATCGGCGCGCATTTCGGCCCGATCGTCGCCTCCCGCCTCGGCGAAAGCCACCAGCACATCACGGCGACGGGCGACACGGTCAACGTCGCGAACCGATTGATGGAGGTTGCCGCTCAGAACTGTTCGCGGCTCGCGCTGACGGATACCTTGCTGGATGCAGCCGACTTCCACGGCACTCCCGACGGCGTTCTGTCAGGCCCCCTGCTCACGCAGGTCCGCGGCCGCTCCGGCGTCGTGACCGTCTGGTTCTGGCGCGACCAGAACGGGCCGAGCCAGGCCGCCGCCAGGGCCGAGATGATCGACTGATTTTTGGGGCCGCCTACCGCGCTTCCGGCGGCGGCGAGCGGTCGAGCACGTCGCCCTTGGCGCCTTCGAGCAGATCAATGCCGTAGGTCTCGATCACGAGCGGCCCGCGCTTGCGCTGCAATTGCGCAATTTGCGTCACCTTCGCGAAGAGCTCGTCGAGGGCGGTATGGCCGTCCGGGCGCAGCTCGTCGACAGAGATCACCTTGCCGGCAAGCAGCTTTGGATCGGGCTCGGGCATGTTGACCCAGCGGATGCGCTGATTCTGCTGCAACACGCAGGTGCCGCGCGGCAGGTAAAAGGCGAGCCAGCCCGTGGTGCCGTAGTCCTGCGCGAGCACGCAGGTCGCGCCACTGCGCGCGCGCACCGCCTCGATCTCGGCGGCGAGCTCGCGCCAGCCGACGCCGACGCTGCGCACCGTCGCGTCGCGACGATAGCCCGACAGCCAACCGGTGTTGGCCTGCGCGATCAGCGCCGCAAACATCACGATGCCCACGGGCGCGGCCCAGCGCAGGCAGAAATCCGCGAGGCGGCGCTGTGGTTGCCACGGCACGAGATTGGCGGCGGCGGCCGCGGCAACGATGAAGGGCGGATAGACCGGCGCGAACCAGTTGGCCTCGACGCGGGCATGCAGCGAATGCCAGACGAAATAGACGACGATGGTCCAGAACAGCGTCTCGATCAGCACACGCGAGGCCAGCGCGCCGGCCCGGCGCCAGGTCAGCGCGTGCAGGCCCATCGCGCCGAGGATGAAGACGAGCGGCGTTGCGAAGGCGATCTGGGTCGGGATCAGCTCGGCGATGAAGATGGGACGGAAGTCCTCGATCTTCGCGCGGCCGAGCTGCTTTACGAACGAGACCCATTGATGATCCGCATTCCACAGGATCACCGGTGAGAACAGCGCGAACGCAACGAGACCGCCGAGATAGGGCCAGGGCGAGAGGAACCAGCGCCGCAGTTTCGGCACGGCCGCAAGCCAGATCAGGATCGCGGCGCCAAAGAACATCGCGGTGTATTTCGACAGCAGCGCCGCGCCGACCGCCGCGCCGACGGCTAGCCACCAGGCGCCGCGGCCGGTCTCCAGCACCTTGGCGAGGAAGAACAGCACGAAGCTGGAGGCGACCAGCAGCGGCGCATCGGGCGTGACGATCAGCGTGCCGACCGAGGCCATCATGGTCACGTTGAGCAGGATGGCGCTGGTCGCCGCCACCCGCGCGCCGCCGAACAGGATGGCGGCGGAGCGGTAGATCGCATAGCTCATCGGCAGTGCGAGCAGGATCGAGAACACGCGGACGCCGAGCTCGGTGTCGCCGGCGATCATGGTGCCGGCGCGGATCACATAGGCGACCATCGGCGGGTGGTCGTAATATCCTCCGGCGAGGTTCTTCGACCACATCCAGTAATAGGCTTCATCGAAGGTGATCGGCGTGAACGCGGCCGCAACCAGCCGCAGGCCGACCAGCGCAACGATCACCAGCGCGGTATTGCGGACAATCCGCGCGTCAGCCCCGCCCATGTCGAGCTATTTCTTGCGCCAGACGAACAGTCCGGACATCGCGTAGTTCCACACCACGCCCATCAGCGCGCCGGCCATGCCGGCCAGCCACCAGATCGGCTCCTGGTCGTAGACCGAGAAGGCGACGCCGACATTGGCGAGCAGGCCGACGCTGCACACGATGTAGAAGGCGATCAGGCCGCGCAGCAGCGCAAAGCCCTTCAGCCGTTGGTCGCGATAGGTGAGGAAGTTGTTGAGGACGAAGTTGCTGGTCATGGCGACGACGGCACCCGCGGCCTGCGCCTCCGCGAACGGTGCCTTGAACAGCTGAAGGGCGATGAACAGCGTCGTCAGATGCACCACGAGGCCGATGCCGCCGACCATCGCGAACAGGATGAAGCGCAGCGAGACAGCATCGTTGGTGAACTTGGCCAGCACCAGGCCGAGAAAATCCAGCGCGACCATGGAATCGAGCTTGCTCTCGCCGTGCTGGCGCTCGCCGAACGTGTAGGGAATTTCAACGGCTCGCAAGCCACCGTTCGCGCTCGCGACGAGGTCGAGCAGGATCTTGAAGCCGTGCACCGACAGCTTCGGCGCGAGCTCCTCGAAACGGTCGCGGCGAACCATGAAGAAGCCGCTCATGGGATCGGCGATCTCGACCCGCAGCACCTTCCTGGCGAGTTCGGTCGCAAGCGCGCTGGCGCCGGCGCGCTGCTTGTTGAAGCCTTCGCTCTTGTAGCCCTCGATGTAGCGGCTGCCGACGACGAGATCGGCCTGGTCGCTTGCGAGCAGCAACAGCATCTTCGGCAGTTGCGTCTCGTCGTGCTGGAGGTCGGCATCGATCACGGCCACATAGGGCGCGCTGGAGGCCAGGATGCCCTCGATGCAGGCGCCCGACAGGCCGCGGCGGCCGATGCGGCGGACACAGCGGACGCGGTTGTCGCGCTGCGCCAGCGCGCGCACGACGTCCCAGGTGCCGTCGGGCGAATTATCGTCGACGAACACGACTTCCCAGGCGACGTTGGCGAGCGTCGCCTCCAGCCGCCGGTACAGCACCGTGACGTTGTCGCGCTCGTTGAACGTCGGGACGATGACCGACAGTTCCGGCGCCTCTTGAGCCTGCGGGGGAGTGCCGGAGCCCGGTCTGATCGCTTCATTCATGACGGCAGCGTATATCCGCCGCGTCCTGCGCTGCCAAGACGTTGCGCTGCCAAGATCTACCGAGCCGGGGGTCTGTGGGGAAAGGCCCAAAAAGGGCCCAAAAATGCCAACGACCCCGGAACGGCGGACCGCGCGTACATCCGGCGCAAGCCCAAGCTATTCCAAGGTCGTTCCAGCGCCGGAAGTTTCACTCAACGTCGCCGTTACAAACTAGATAGGTACGGCAAAACCGCTTCGCAAGGGGGCATATCGGCCCTTTTTCAGACCCTTGCTAATTCGGGACTTCCTTGATCACTGGCCCACGCGGCACGGGGGCGGCCGGGACAGCGGGCGCCCCCGCCGGAGCCGGCTCGGCCTTTGCCGGCCTGGGCGGCTTGCCGTACTGGCCGATCGGCCCCAATACGACGGCGACCGCAAGCACGACCGCCGCGACGATYGCGCCCAGAATGCCACCCACCGACTCAGACGACATGGAAGCCCATCCCTGTTCCAGATGCGTCCAGCAATACCATGGATGCGCGCGGAGCTGGAAGGGCCCTCCGCGGAGGAGCGAATGGCGAGTAGCGAATGAAGAGCGCTGGCTTTCGTGCCCTATTCGCTATTGGCCATTCGCCACTCCGCTACTTCGTCGGCGGCCTGTGCTTGACGAAGGCCGTCACGATGTCCTTCTGCGCCGACTCGACCGCTCTGTTCGCGGTGGCGAGATGGGCGCCGGCATYGATGCTCGGATATTGCGTGGTGAGATAGTCGAGCAACGCCACCCGGTAATATTGCCGCTCCGACGGACAGGCGCCCGCGACCGAGCGGCCGAAATCCTGTTCCGACATTCCCTGATTGGAGTCGCGCGAATATTCCCGCGCCAGGCAATGCCAGTAATCGTCGCGGCCCTGCATGGCGAGCTTCTGCGCACCCTTGGCATCGTCATCATCGTCGGCCATGGCACCAAACGTCATGGCAGCAGATGTCATCATGACGATCGCCGCTCCCACCATCAGCATCCGCATTCGCATTCTTGTTCTCCTTTTGCGCGGGTCCCGTTGCGACCTTAGACGGGACGGCGCAACTGGCCAATCACATCTGGTTTGATTAGGATGAGGTCCCTCCCCGTCGATGCGAGACCCTCCCGTGGCCAAAGCAAAAACCGCGTCCAAAAAATCCGGCAACATCTTCATCGGCGTCGGCGGCTGGACCTTCGAGCCCTGGCGCGGCGTGTTCTACCCGGAGAAGCTCACGCAGGCCAAGGAGCTGTCCTATGCCGCCTCGAAGCTGACCTCGATCGAGATCAACGGCACCTATTACGGCTCGCAGAAGCCGGAGAGCTTTCGCAAATGGGCCAGCGAAGTGCCCGATGGTTTCGTGTTCTCGGTGAAGGGACCCCGCTTCGCCACCAACCGCCGCGTGCTCGCCGAGGCCGGCGATTCCATCAAGCGGTTCTATGATTCCGGCGTGCTGGAACTCGGCGACCATCTCGGACCGGTGCTGTGGCAGTTCGCGCCGACGAAAAAGTTCGACGGCGCCGATTTCGGCAAGTTCCTGGAGCTGCTGCCGCGCAAGCTCGATGGGCGCGCGCTGCGCCATGTCGTCGAGGTCCGCCACGACAGTTTTTGCGCGCCGGACTTCGTCGCGCTGATCCGCGAGTTCGAGACGCCTGTCGTGTTCGCCGAGCACGGCAAATATCCGGCGATCGCCGACGTCGCCGGCGACTTCGTCTATGCACGGCTCCAGAAGGGCAATGACGAGATCAAGACCTGCTATCCGCCGAAGCAGCTCGATGCCTGGGCCAAGCGCTTTCAGGACTGGGCCGAGGGGAGTGAACCCGACGATCTGCCGAAGGTCGACGAGGCCAAGCCGAAGAAGGAGCCGCGCGACGTGTTCGCCTATGTCATCCACGAGGGCAAGGTGCGCGCACCGGCCGGCGCCATGGAACTGATCGCGCGGGTCAGCTGAGGATGGTTCATGGCAAAGGCGAAAAAGCTCTTCACCATCGGTTATGAACAGACGCCGCCCAAGGCGGTGCTCGACGAACTGGAAGAGGCCGGCGTCAAGCTCGTGGTCGACGTGCGCGCGGTGACCTCATCGCGCCGGCCCGGCTTTTCGAAGAAGCAGCTTGCCGCGGGTCTCGACGAGCGCGGCATCGCCTATGTCCATCTCGCCGCGCTCGGCACGCCGAAGGAAGGCCGCCTCGCCGCGCGCAGCGGCCAATACGATGTGCTGGAGAGGATCTATTCAAAGCACCTGAAGACGCCGCAGGCCAGGGAAGAGATGGACGAGCTCTCGGCGCTGGTGATGAAGGCCGGACCGGTCTGCCTGCTCTGCTACGAACGCGATCACACCCATTGCCACCGCCAGATAATCGCGGAGATCATCGAGGAGCGCGATGGCGTGGCGGTGAGGAATTTGGCGGGGCGGCAGGTGTAGCGGCCTTCGGTCGGGGAGCACGACTTTAACCGTAGCCGTCATCCTGAGGTGGCCGCTTCTTCAGCGGCCCTCGAAGGACGACGGCGTGCCCCGATGTAGCATCTCCGCCGTGCATCCTTCGAGGCTCGCAAGGGCTCGCACCTCAGGATGACGGATCTGGCGCGAGCTCGTCTTGGCGCGTGGAGAGAGTTCACCCCTCCCCCGCCAGCCGAAACGTCCCCTCCATCATCTGCACACAGCTGCCGCCGACATGAGCGGACGTGATCTTACCATCCTGCTTGCGCACGCGCGTCCAGAGGATGCTTGGCCGGCCCATGTCAAAGCCCTGGCCGACGGTGAGCTTCAACTCGCCATCACGCATGGGATCGAGATCGGCAAACAGCGCGGCCGCGGCGACCGTCGCGCTGCCGGTGGCGGGATCCTCGACGAGGCCGCTGGCGCCGCGCATGAACATCCGCGCCTGCCGATCGCAAGGCGCCTCCGCTGGCGGCACGTCGCGCGTGTAGAACCATACCGAGCGGGCGCCGTCCCGCGGCAAGACCTTGCCGTAGGCGGCCGCATCGGGCCGGGCGCGCTTGAGCGCCTCGCGCGAATGCAGCTCCATCACCAGAAACGCGTTTCCAACGCTGACGATCTGCGGCGCGTGGCTGTCGACCTTGATGTCATCCGCACCGAGCGAGACGCAGCTTGCAGCTTCAGCGGCAGACAATTGCGACAGCCGCGCCAAAGGCTGGGGCGCGGTGAGCTCGGTCCTGACCACCCGGCCCTGCTCTCTCACGATCTCGACCGGCACGAGCCCGGCCTTCTCCTCAAACAGCAGGCGCGGCTTCAGCTCTTTTGCCATCGAGGCCAGCACGAAGGCGGTGCCGACATTGGGATGGCCGGCAAAGGCAATCTCCAGCACCGGCGTGAAGATGCGCACCTCGGCGTCATTGGCCTTGTCGCACGGCGGCAGCACGAAGGTCGTCTCGGAATAGTTGAACTCGGTTGCGATCGCCTGCATCTGCTGCGTCGTGAGCCCGCCGGCATCGAGCACCACGGCGAGCTGGTTGCCGCCGAAGGCGCGGTCGGTGAACACGTCGACGGTGATGTAGCGGCGCTGCATCTTCACTTCCTCATGAAAATCGCGGCCTCAACCGGCCGCATCGCCGGCAGTCTACAGGCCGGCGACATCGCTCGTCATGCCCCAAAATTCGGAGCATTCGGAGCAATCGCGCGAGGAGATCAGGAGGGAGAATCAGAAGCGGAACAGCTGATGCGGCGATGCGAGYACCCGCGCGCGCTCGCTGTCGTCGACGATCAGCGCATCGAGAAACTGCCGGTTTTTCGCGTAAGCCTGCGACGCCTCGAACTGCGTGTGCGGCCAGTCGCTGCCCCACAGCAGGCGGTCGAGGCCGTAAGCCTTGCGCAGCAGCGGATAGGCCTCCTTCGCAAAACTCTCGCCGCTCGCGCCGTTGCGATACGGCGCCGAGATCTTGACCCAGACATTTCGCGTCGCGCCGAGCTTCAGCACCGACTCGAAGCCGGGATCGGCGACGCCGAGTTTCGGATCCGGCAACGCATAGTGATCGAGCACGACGGTGACGCCATGATCGAGCAGCTGGGGCGCCAGCAGTGCGAGGTCGGACGCGTTGCGCTGGAGCTCGACTTGCCAGCCCATCGATTTCACGTGTCCGAGCAGCGCCTTCCATTCGCCGGCAGCGAGATCGGGCAAGGGCTGGCCGACGAGATTGAGGCGAATGCCGACGACGCCGGCGCGATCAAGCGCGCGCAGTTCGTCCGCGGTCACGGAAGGATCGACCACCGCGATGCCACGCAGGCGTCCGCCGGAAGTCTTCAGGCTCTCGACCAGATAGGAATTGTCGGTGCCGAGAAAGCTCGGCTGCACCAGCACGCCATTGCTCATGCCATTGCGGTCGAGCTGCTCCAGATAGAGCGCCAGCGGCGCATCGTAATCGGGGGCATAGCGCCGGCCGGGCGCGAGCTTGAGGCCGCGGTGGAAGACATGGGCATGGGTATCGATCGTCGGCAAGCTCGTCTCACTCTTCGCTCGGCTCGCGACGGCCGTGGCCGACACGAGGGATACAAAGCCTGTGCCGAATTGGCGGCGCGTCAGGCCACGCTCGCGGGATATCATGGTGACTGCTCCCCATCCGGCGTCAGGCGCGCGTCGCCGCGGCTTGTTCGAAAACCTTGCCGCGGGTTTCGGGCAGCAGCACCACCGCGATCAGCACCAGCGAATAGGCGAAGGCCGCATCGATGCCGATCGCCGGTCCGAGCCCGATATGGTCGCTGAGATAACCCACGAGGAAAGGGAACGCGGCGGAGACGATGCGGCCGAAATTGTAGCAGAAGCCGACACCGGTGCCGCGCACGCCGGCCGGATAGAGCTCGCTGAACAGCGCCGCCATGCTGGCGGGAATGCCGGCCGAGAAGAAGCCGAGCGGAAAGCCGAGCACCAGCATCTCGCCGTTGGTCAGCGGCGCGAAGATGTAGATCAGCACGGTGACGATGCAGGCGCTGGCGAAGAAGGTGACATTGGCCCTGCGGCCGATGCGGTCGCTGATGATGCCGCTCGCGATGCAGCCGCAGAAGAAGGCAACGATGATCACTGCGAGATAGCCGCTGGAGCCCAGCACCGACAGATGCCGCACTTCGCGCAAGTATGTCGGCAGGAACGTGGTCAGGGCCGCGTAACCGCCGTGGGCGCCGATGCCAAACAGGCCTCCGATCAGCGTCGAGCGCAGCACGTCACGATGGAAGATGCCCGAGAGCGTGGCGAAGAATGGCGTCTTGTCGGCTGCGACCGCGCGCGGCGGCTCCTTCAAGCCGCGGCGGATGAAGATGATGAGGAGCGCGGGCAACAGCCCCAGCGCAAACAGCAGCCGCCAGGCGATGTCGGCGGGTGCATAAGTGAATACGAGGGCCGAGAGCAGCACGGCTGCGCCCCACCCCACGGCCCAGGCGCTCTGCACCGAACCCAGCGCCTTGCCGCGATGCTCGGGGCGGATGATCTCGGCCATCAGCACCGCGCCGCAAGCCCATTCGGCGCCGAAACCGAGGCCCTGGATCGCCTTCAGGATCAGGAGCTGGGTGAAAGTCATCGCGAACGCGCAGGCGAAGGTCGCGAGCGCAAAGGTCGCAACAGTAATCTGAAGTGTCTTGACACGACCGAAACGGTCGCCGAGTGCGCCGCCGAGCCAGCCGCCGAACGCACCGAAGAACAGCGTGACCGAGCCAAGCAGGCCAGCGTCCGCCTTGCTGATGCCGAACGCCGCGATCAGCGCGGGGATGGCGAGGCCGAACATCTGGACGTCGAGCGCATCCAGCGCCCAGCCGCCAAAGCTTGCCCAGAACGTGCGCCGCTCCAACGGCGAGCTTTCGCTGTACCAGTTTGACATTTTTCCTACCCTTGTACTCGTTACTGCTTGATGTCGTTGAAAAGGCGCTCTCACCTGATCTCGGCGTGGTACCGGAACCGGTCGGCCGGCCCGCGCGACCTGCGCCATTCGATCGGCCGCCGCTCCAGGTCGAGCGCGAGGCGCTCGATCACGATCAATGGTGCGTGCGCTTCGAGGCGCAGCATGCGCGCCTGCATCTCGTTGGCGGTTTCGACCGTCAGAATTTCCTCGGCCGACACCACCACCTCCCCGCAGCGCTCCTCGTAGAGCGGATAAAGCAGGTCGCCGAATTCGGCGGTGTCGATCTCCAGGATCGGCGCGAAGCGCGATTGCTGGAGCCAGATTTCTTCGGCGAGCAGCGGCACATCGTCGATCAGGCGCAGA
This sequence comes from Bradyrhizobium sp. 2TAF36, assembly GCF_052114925.1. Classification (NCBI taxonomy): domain Bacteria; kingdom Pseudomonadati; phylum Pseudomonadota; class Alphaproteobacteria; order Hyphomicrobiales; family Nitrobacteraceae; genus Bradyrhizobium; species Bradyrhizobium sp. 2TAF36. Next base: position 29,186 of record NZ_JBFRFR010000086.1, read on the forward strand.
CGCGACAGGCTGATCACGGGCTCGCCGACAGGGATGCGCAGCGCCGACGCAACCGCCGAATTCGCCAAAACGCTCTTGCGCCGGATGATGCGGCTCTTCGGCACGCGCCGCTCGCCGCTCTCGGACTGGAAGCGGAAGAAGCGGAATAGCGAGGAGTTGAAGCGCGCCCGGCGCACGAAGGTGCCGCGGCCCTGCTGGCGCTCCAGCACGGTATCGGCAACGAGCTGATCGATCGCTTTGCGCACGGTGCCGATGGCGACGCCGTAATGCGCCGCGAGCTCGGCCTCCGACGGGATCGGCTCGCCCGGCCGCCATTCATTGCGGTTGATCCGCGCGGCGAGGTCGTCGCGCAGGCGCTGGTAGCGTGGCAGGCGGTCGTCGTGCGGAGCTGCATTCATATAGTCATATAGATGACTAGATGAGATAGGAGTCAAGAACTACCATAGTACCGCAATTGCGAGACCGGCGACGCGAGGTCGGGCCGGCGGACGCTGCCAACCCGACCTCGCCTTGCGCGTTAATTCGCTGCCCTCGGCGTGCAGGGCGGCTGCTTGTAGGGCGCTGAGGCAAACGCGCCCTGTGCCGGAGCCCTCACGCAATCCGCAGCCGCCTGAGGCGAGGCGCGCCGCGGGGCGACGTCGCGAGCGGCTGCGGCCTGGGTTTGATAGACGGCGGCGGCGATCAGGGCGGCCGAGACAAGGGTCAATCGAGTCATGGGTTCTCTCCGCGTGGCAAACGGAAGCCGAGAGGTTTCGGCGTCCTAACAATATGAGCGGAAATCGCCGTGAGATATTTCATCACGCGCCTTCAACGAAACGCGAGCCCCTCACCCCAGTTGAAACACCGCCACCTTGTGCTCGTAGCCGCGAACCGCGACCTCGCCGAGCGCGACGGCGTCCTCACCGTCGTCGCCGAGCGCCTCGCGGACGGACTCGGAGATCAGGAGCTGCGAGCCGAACTCCTTGTTGAGTGCCTCCAGCCGCGAGGCGAAGTTCACGGTGTCGCCGATGACCGTGTACTCCTTGCGCCGGGGCGAGCCGATATTGCCGGCAACGACCTCGCCGAAATGGATGCCGATGCCGATCCGCAGCGGCCAGCTCGTTTGCGCGTTGATGCGGTCCATCGCGGCCAGCATCTCGCGCCCCGCGGCAACCGCGCGGTGCGCGGCGTCGGAGGCCTCCAGCGGCGCGCCGAACAGGGCGAGGAAGCCATCGCCCAAAAACTTGTTCACGATGCCGCCCTGACGATCGAGGATGTCGACCAGCACGGCGAACGCACCGTCGAGCCGATCAACCACCTCCTGCGGGGTGCGCAACCGCGCGCTGGCGGTGAAGCCGCGGAAATCGACGAACATCACCGCGGCGCGGCGAAGGTCGCCGCCCGCGCTGGGTCCCGCCGCCATCAGCCGTTCCACCACCTGCGGGGAGACGTGCTGGCCGAACAGGTTGGTGACGCGATCACGCGCGGTGGCGGCCGCGATGCTCGCGGCAAATTGCCGCCGCAGCCGCGCGCCGACGGAGCCGGCGAGCACGCCGCAGATCAGGATGATGGTGCTGCGCACAGCGTGAAAGTAGATCAGCGGTTCGCCAGCCTCGCTGGCCGAATTGTAGTACAGCGCGACGGCCAGGAGTTCGGCTGCGGCCACAAATCCCGTGAAGGTGGACAGCCAGAAATCGAGCCGCAGCGTCGAAAGAATGATGAAGATGAAATAGGCCAGTGGCAGCACGAAACCGAGCGCGGGCCCGAGGAACAGGATCATGACGCAGCCCGTCGTGATCAGCGCCCTCACCCGCAACAGCTCGGTCCGCAGCACTTCTCGCGTCAGCTCGCGCTCGAACTCCTCCGACATCACGGCATGTTGCCGGGTCTTCCTGCTGRCAAACCTGACCATTTCTCCCCTCGATTCAGGGGCATTGTGCCTCAATCCAGCGTACGGCGGAAGCGCGTCACCGCGATGGTCATGGCGACCAGCATCAGGATCGCCAGCGCCAGCGCGTCGAAGTGCAAATTCTGCATGGTCGCGCCCTTCAGCATGATGGCGCGGACGATCCGCAAATAGTGGGTCAGCGGCAGGCATTCACCGAGATATTGCGCCCAGACCGGCATGCCGGCGAACGGGAACATGAATCCGGAGAGCAGAATGCTCGGCAGGAAGAACATCATGGCCATCTGCATGGCCTGGAGCTGGTTCTGCACCACCGTCGAGATGGTGTAGCCAATCGACAGATTTGTAGCGATGAACAAGGTCGACAGCAGCGCGAGCAGGAACAGATTGCCGAGCAAGGGCACACCGAACAAGCCGACACCGATGCCGATGATGAGGAAGGCCTGAAGGAAGCCAACCAGCACATAAGGAACGATCTTGCCGAACATCACCTCGACCGGCTTGATCGGCATCGACAGCAGGCTCTCCATGGTGCCGCGCTCGACCTCGCGGGTGACCGAGAGCGCGGTGAAGATCAGCATCGTCATGGTGAGGATGGTGCCGACGAGGCCCGGCACGATATTGAGGCTGGACGACGCGGCCGGATTGTAGCGCGCATGCGCGCGGATCTCGAACGGCATCTCGGGCGGATTGCCGATATAGAGATCGTGCGCAAGCGCGGTCTGTACGACCATGCCGAGCGAGCCGAGCGCGGCGCTGGCCGCAACGGGATCGGTGGCGTCGGCCGCAACCAGCAGCGCCGGCCTGTCGCCGCGCCGCACCGCCCGCTCGAAGCCGCGCGGGATCTCGACGCCGAACAGCACCTTGCCTGATTTCAGGAGGTTGTCGAAATCGTCGACGTCGTGCACCTCGTAGATGAAGCGGAAATAGGCGGTGTTCTCCAGCGCCTTCAACACCGAGCGGGCAAGATCCGAGTCCTCCTGGAGCAGCACCGCGCTCGGCAGATGGTGCGGCGTGGTGTTGATGGCATAGCCAAACAGCAGAAGCTGCATCACCGGCAGCATCACGATCATCGCGAACGACACACGGTCGCGCTTGAGCTGGATGAACTCCTTGACCAGCATCGCATAGGAGCGCTTCCAGAAGCCGAAGCGCTCGCTGATCTCGCGCGCGGGTGCGGGATGATCGGCGGCGCTCATTGGAAATTGTCCTTGGAACGGCTCATCAATTCGATGAACACGTCTTCGAGCGAGGGCGATGATTTGTGCCAGTGCAGGCCACCCTTCTCGCGCCACGGCGCGATGCTGGCCTCGAGCGCGGCGACGTCGCGCCCGGAAACGTGCAGCGAAGTACCGAACGGCGCCACCATGTCCACGCCGGGCTTGCCGGTGAGCGCGGCCGTGAGCCCGTTGAGCTCCTCGCCCGTCACGGTGTAGGTCGTCAGGGCGGACTTCGCGATCACCTCCTCCACCGTGCCGTGCGCCAGCAGATGGCCGTAGGCGATATAGGCGATCTCGTGGCAGCGCTCGGCCTCGTCCATGTAGTGGGTCGAGACCAGGACGGTGAGGCCGTCGGCCGCGAGCGCATGAATCTCGTTCCAGAAGTCGCGCCGCGCCTTGGGATCGACCCCGGCAGTCGGCTCGTCCAGCAGCAGCAGCTTCGGACTGGGCAGCGTGCAGGCCCCGAGCGCGAGCCGCTGCTTCCAGCCGCCGGAGAGCTCGCCCGCGAGCTGCTCCTCGCGCCCCGACAGCCCGAGCCGCTTGATCATGTCGCGCGCAGCGCCGCGTGCATCGGCAAGGCCATAGAGCCGCGCGACGAATTCGAGGTTCTCGCGCACCGAGAGGTCCTGGTACAGGCTGAAGCGCTGGGTCATGTAGCCGACCTGGCGCTTGATCTTTTCGGCATCGCGCCTGATGTCGTAGCCGAGGCAGGTGCCCTCGCCGCTGTCGGGCGTGAGCAGGCCGCAGAGGATGCGGATGGTGGTGGTCTTGCCCGAGCCGTTCGGCCCGAGGAAGCCGTAGATCGAGCCGCGCTTCACCTGCATCGACAGATCGTGCACGACCTCGCGGCCGCCAAACGACTTGGTCAGGCCCTTGACGTCGATCGCGATGCCGTTGCCGCCGTTCATCGCTTGTCCGCCACCGGCGTTTTTGGATGGAGATAGACGTCGATCGGCTGTCCGACCCGCAGGGCATCGGGCCGCGAGGGCCGCGCCTGGATCAAATAGACCAGCTTGTTGCGCTCATCGAGGCTGTAGATGACAGGCGGAGTGTATTCGGCCGAGGTCGCGATGAAATAGATCTTTGCGGTGAGATCCGCCGCGCAATTGTCGCAAGAGATGCGCACCGTGTCGCCGATCGCAAGCTTCGGCAACTCGGTCTCAGGCACGAAGAAGCGCAGCTTCATGTTGCCGGGCGGCATGATCGAGAGCACCGGCCGCTGCGCCGCCACCATCTCGCCCTCGCGGAAATAGATCTGCTGGATGGTGCCGGCAACGGGCGCAAAGCCCCTGCGCCGCGCCATTCGCGTCTCCGACGTCGCGACCCGCGCTTCGGCGACACGCAAGGACGACACGGCGGAATCGAGATTGGCCTGCGTGCCGGAGCCGGTCTTGTTCAGCGAGGCCGCGCGATCATAGGTCTGCTGCGCATTGGCCAGTGTCGCCTTGTTCTGGTTGAGGTCGGCAAGCTGGAGATCGTCGTCGACGGAATAGAGGGCATCGCCGACCTTCACCTCGTCGCCCTCGCGGATATTGAGCTTCGTCACCCGGCCCGCTTCGTCCGGGCTGACGAAGATCATGTCGGCCTCGACCCAACCCTGAAATCCAGGATCGCGCTTGTCCTTGCAGCCGGCAAGGCCGGTTGCAAGGACGAGGGCCAATGCAAACACAGAAATTGCTCGTGACGACCTCATGTCGTCCTCCGTTCGCCAAAAATCAGATCGAGATGGACGCGCAGCATGTCCTGGGCGTCGAGCGGCGCGTGCCGCGCAAACAGGCTCTGCCAGATCACCGCGATCATCGCGGGTGCGACCAGGATCTGCGGATAGCGCGCGAGGTTCTTCTCGCGGATCTCGCCGCGGGCAATGCCGAGCTCGATCAGCGCGCGCATGCCGGCGATCCCGCGCGAGACGACCTCGCGATAGTAGAAATCGGCGACGGACGGAAAGCGCGGCCCTTCCGCCACGATCAATCGCACGAGATCGCCGCGCCTCGTGCCGATGACCTCCCTGAGGAAGCTACCGGCAAAGGCCTCGACGAGATCGCGCACCGAGCCCGTCGGCGGCGGCAGCGCATTCAGTTTCGCCACCACCGGCACGATCACAGTGCGCACCAGCTCCTCGAACATCGATTCCTTGTCCTTGAAGTGCAGGTAGATCGTGCCCTTGGCCACGCCCGCCCGCTTGGCGATGTCGTCGAGCCGCGTTGCGGCAAAGCCGCGCGCGATGAACTCCTCTATCGCCGCTTCCACGATGGCCGACCGACGCTCGGCCGCACGTGTGGCACGTGTGGCACGGTTCGAAGCAGGCGGAGCGTCGGCGGGCGCACGGCCCTTCGCATCGGCGCGAGCTGCGGTTGGCGTGGCTGCTTTGGTTGGCTTCTTTGTCATCCTCTATTTATGACTGACCGGTCAGTCATAGTCAAGGCAGTGATCCAACCCTATGCAGCCAACAAATTAGTATTGACTAATGCATTAGCGAATGCTAATCGAATTCCCATGATCGAAGCCGCCCCAAATCCCGTCACGACCGTGATGCGCGCCCTCGCCGATCCGACYCGCCGTGCCGTGTTCGAGCGCGTGTTCGAGAGCAAGGAGATCAGCGTCGCCGAGCTCACCCGCGGCAGCGGCGTGACGCAGGGCGCGATCTCACAGCATCTGAAGTCGCTGAAGCAGGCCGGCCTCGTCACCGAGCGCGCCGAGGGCCGCAACGTCTATTACCGCGCCGCGCCGCAAGGACTCGAGCCGCTGGTCACCTGGATGGACCATTACGGCGTGTTCTGGCGCGAGCGCTTCCAGAATCTGCGTGACCTCTTGAAGGAGATCGTGCCGTGAGTGCAGCCGAGTTCAGAGCCGGGACAAAAGACAGCGTCCAAGACATTGTTTTGGAGGAGGTCTTCCCTCACGCGCCCGAGACGATCTGGAAGACGTTGACCAGCGCCCAGTTGATCGCGCGCTGGCTGATGCAGCCGACCGGCTTCGAAGCCGTCGAAGGCAAGGCCTTCACCTTCCAGACCACGCCGGGCGGCAACTGGGATGGCGTTATCCATTGCCGGGTTCTCGAAGTGATACCCAACCGGCGCCTCGTCTATGCCTGGAAGGGCGGCGACGAACGCAACACCGGATACGGCGCGCCGCTCGATACCGTCGTGACGTGGTCCCTCACCCCGGTCGAAGCCGGCACGCGGATCCGCCTGGTGCATTCGGGCTTCGTCATGCCCAGGAACGAGTCGGCCTACACGGTCATGAGCGGCGGCTGGAAGAAGGTTGTCCGCCAGCTCGACGAGATCAGTGGCGAGAAGTGAGTGGGAGATCTTTCGATGACCAAGCCTTTTACCGGCGGCTGCGCCTGCGGCGCGATCCGCTATTCGATTCTGGGTGAGCCGCTGTTCAGCAATCACTGCCAGTGCCGGGATTGCCAGCGCGAAAGCGGCGGCGGTCACGGCTCGTACATGACCTTCGCGCGCGAAGGTGTCACGCTGACCGGCGAGGCGAAGCACTGGGACATGGTCGGCGACAGCGGCAACGTGAAGACGCGCGGTTTCTGCACGCAGTGCGGCTTGCCGGTCTACATGACCTTTGCGGCGATGCCCGACATCTTCACCATCCGCGCCGCAAGCCTCGACGAGCCCGCCCGCTACAAGCCGCAGGTGGTGACCTACGCAGCACATGGACATGGCTGGGACCACCTCGATCCGGACCTGCCGAAATTCGAGACCATGCCGCCAGCGTGAGGCACTAGAGCCACTTCCGTTCAAATGGAAGTTCCGATGGAATCGGAACGGTTCTAGATTCTTGTCTTGACGCGTTTTCCTTACGCGAACCGGTATCCACTTCGCTCGAAAACGCTCTAGCCAAAGTCGAGCACCATGCGGCCGTCGATCTTGCCGGCCTTCATCCGGTCGAAGACGTTATTGATCTCCGCGAGCGGCACCTTGGCTACTTCGGCCTTGACCTTGCCGTCCGCGGCGAATGCGATGGCCTCGTCGAGATCCCTGCGGGTGCCGACGATGGAGCCACGCACGGTGATACGCTTGAGCACGACATCGAAGATCGGCGTCGGGAATTCGCCCGGCGGCAGGCCGACCAAGCTGACGGTGCCCTTCCGACGCACCATCTTCAGCGCCTGCGCGAACGCCGAGGTCGAGACCGCCGTCACCAGCACACCGTGGGCCCCGCCCCCGGTTGCTGCCACAACCTTGTCCACCGCATCGGCCTCCAGCGCGTTGACCGCGAGATCGGCGCCGGTCTCGCGTGCGAGCTTGGCCTTGTCCTCGGCGATGTCGACGGCTGCGACCTTGAACCCCATCGCCTTGGCGTACTGGATCGCGACATGGCCGAGCCCGCCGACGCCGGAGATCGCGACCCACTCGCCGGGCCGAGCGTCGGTCTCCTTCAATCCCTTGTAGGTGATGACGCCGGCACACAGGATCGGCGCGACGGCGGCGAAATCGATCGTTGCCGGGAGCTTTGCGGCGAAGGCGGCCGAGGCGATGACATATTCGGCAAAGCCGCCGTTCACGCTGTAGCCGGTGTTGTGCTGGTGCTCGCACAGCGTTTCCCAGCCGGTCTCGCAATATTCGCAAGCCATGCACGCGTCGTGCAGCCAGGCTACGCCGACGGCATCGCCGACCTTCAGATTTTTCACACCTGGCCCGAGTGCAGCGACGGTTCCCGCCACCTCATGCCCGGGAATGAAGGGCGGAACCGGCTTCACCGGCCAGTCGCCGGAAGCTGCGTGCAGATCGGTGTGGCAGACGCCGCACGCTTTCACCTTGACCAAAACCTCGCCGAGACCGGGCTGCGGCACCGGCACGTCCTCGATCACCRGCGGCTTGCCGAATTGTTTGACGATGGCGGCTTTCATGGTCGGCATGTGTCTGCTCCATTGCAATACAGAGGGCAGACTAGCGATGCCGGGCGGCGCACCCTTGATTGGAGTCAAAGAACGCAAGTTTATCCGTCGCAGGAGCCATCACGACACCGCGAAGACGAGGCTGCTTGAAGTACCGCTAGCTATGGAACTTCAGACCGTCGACGATCTTGTCGATCACCTTGCGCTCGGCGCGCATCGCGATGCCGACGAGATTGAGATCGGTGCGCTCAACCGCCCTCACCGCTTCGCGGTTGGCGGCATCGCGCGTGGTCTTGAACATGTCCTCGGTGTAAGGGGCCGCCGTCACATTGCGCGAGAGCGCACGGTCGAGCGCGCGTGACAGCGCGGCACCATCGGCACCGTAGATCAGGATCGGCTGGCCGATCAGCGCGTGGTACTTCGTGCCCGAACCGTCCTCATAGGGCTCGCCGATACAGTCCGGAAAGGCCGCGGCAATTCCGCTGGTGAGAAACGACGCGACGTTGAGCTTCTGCCAGGCCTGAAGATCGGTGCGGATCACGACCGCGATCTTGGTGTCGAGCTGCATGCATACCTCGAACTGTCATTCCGGGGCGCGCCGAAGGCGCGAGCCCGGAATCCATCGGGCCACAGAGTCGGTGGACGAATGGATTCCAGGTTCGATGCTACGCATCGCCCCGGAATGACAGCAAGAGAAATTCACCCCTTGGCGTCGCAGGCCCAGGCGCGGATCACGCATTCCTTGCCGCCGTATTTGTAGCATTCGCGCGTGGCGGCATTGAGCGAGGCGGAGATCTTCGGCTTGACGGCATAGCCATAGGCGCCGCACGGGTTGGCCATATCGACCGACATCGCGGCGCAGGCGCGCTTCATGGTCACCGTCGTGCAATCGCCCTTGCACTGCTTCTGTGCCGCGGCACGGGCCTCGCGCTCGGCGCCGTAATCAAAAGCCTGGCCATAGGCCCCGCACTTGCCGACCGCAAACGCACCGGCAGCATGCGCATCCGTGATGTAGCGAGCGCCGGCGACACAAACCGACAGCGCAAAGAAAAACATCGCGCAACGGCGCGCGACGACATTCGAAGCCATGGAAAAGCCCCTCCCCCCAAGGCAGGTGGAGAGGACTCTAGGCGGTGGACGTTTCCAGATGGTGAACGAGGGGTGAAATCGAACGAATGAGAGTGCCGTAGGGTGGGCAAAGGCGCAAAGCGCCGTGCCCACCATCCATCCACACCATCATTCAAAATTGGTGGGCACGCTTCCGCCTTCGCTCTACGAGCTACGGCGGACAAGTCGCTTTGCCCACCCTACGGCACTATCCCCGTCGTGCCGCTTCCAGCGCCTGCGGCGTGTCGATGTCCAAGAAGGCGCTCTCGCCATCCACGGGGACCTCGGCCACCGCTTCGGTGTGCTTGGCGATCAGATGGCGCGCGCCGACGTCGCCGTCGAGCGTCATCAATTCCTTGAAGAAGCGGCGCGACCACAGCACGGGATTGCCGCGGCGCCCGTCACTGACGGGCACGACGATGAGGTTGCCGCGGTCCGGCGCAAAGCCGTCGATGAGACGGTCGATCAGGCCGGCATCGATCAACGGCATGTCGCCCAAACAGACAACGGCGCCGTCGCAACTTTCCGGCACGGCCGCGATGCCGGCCTTGACCGAGCTCGCGATGCCGCCGGCGAAATCCGGGTTGCGGACGAACTTCACCTTCAAGCCTTGCAGCGCCTGCTCGACCAGCTCTGTCTGATGCCCGGTGACGACGATCACCTCGGAGGCCTTGGAGGCCAGCGCCTGCTCGGTCGCGATCCGCACCAGCTTCTTGCCGTCGAGCTCGGCGAGCAGCTTGTTCGGTCCGCCCATCCGGGTCGAGCGGCCCGCCGCGAGCACGATGGCCGCGATCTGGCTGTTGCCCTCGATCGCGGGTTCTGCGCGCGGCTGCGGCCGCGTGACGATCTCCATCAGGAGGCCGCCGACGCCCATGCCCATCAACTCGGACCGCGTCACCTTGATGCCGGCGAGCAGCCGCATCAGCACCCAGTCAAAACCGTTCTCGACCGGCGAGCGTGCGCAGCCCGGCGCGCCCAGCACCGGCACCCCGCCGGCCCGCGCGATCAGCAGCAAATTGCCGGGATCGACCGGCATGCCGAAATGCTCGATCTCACCGCCGATCCCGGTGACGGCCGCCGGAATCACGTCGCGGCGGTCGGCGATCGCGGACGCCCCGAACACGATGACGAGCTCCGCACCAAGCCCGAGCAATTCCTTGATCGCGGCCGACAGCGCCCGTTCCTCATGCTGCACGCGCCGCTCGGCAATGATGCTGGCGCCGGCCGGCGCGAGCCGCTCGGCGGTGACGCGCAGCGTCTTGTCGATCACCTTCGACGAGAGGCCCGGCAGCAGCGTCGAGACCACGCCGACGCGCTTGATGACGTAGGGCGCGATCTTCAGCACGTCCCTGCCCGCCGCCTTCACCGCGGCATCGCGCAAATTGCCTTCGACGCCGAACGGGATGATCTTGACGGTGCCGACCATCTCGCCCTCGACCACCGGCTTGTAGGCGGTGAGCGTCGCAAAGGTGATGGCCTCGTCGATATTGTTGATGCGGTCGACCGCGGCGCGGTCGATCACCAGCACGCCCGGGCGCGCGGCGAACAGATTGGCGCGGCCGGTGAAGGCGCGCTCGACATGAATGCCCTCGCCGCCGACGGCCAGCGCGATGCTGGCGGCGGCGACATCCTCGGAGACGTCGCCCTCCTCCATGCGCACCACCACGACGTCCTTGATGCCGGCGCGCTCCAGCGCCTCGACCTCGGCCGGGCCGATCGTCGTGCCTTTCTTCAGCACCAGCGGACCCTGGCGCAGGGTGTGGACGGTCACCCCGCCGATCGCATCCTTGGGGCTCGCCGGTCCGAATTTCATGCCGCTTCTTCTTTTTCTTTTGGAGGCAGGCGCAGCACCGCCGTGATCTCGGCCATGATCGACACCGCGATCTCGGACGGCGAGACAGCACCGATCGCCAGCCCAATGGGCGCGTGGATGCGCGCGATGTCGCTGTCCTTGGCGCCCTGCGCACGCAGCCGGTCGCCGCGCTTGGCATGCGTCTTTCGCGAGCCGAGCGCGCCGATATAGAAGCAGTTGCGCTCGAAGGCGTGCAGCAGCGCGGGATCGTCGATCTTCGGATCGTGCGTCACCGCGACGAAAGCCGTGTAGGCATCGACATTGAGCGGCGGCAGCGCCGTGTCGGGCCATTCGGCGACCAGGGGAATGTCAGGGAAGCGCTCCGCGCTCGCAAACGCCGTGCGGGGATCGACCACGGTGACGTCGTAGCCGAGCGAGCGCGCCAGCGGCGCCAAGGCCTGGCTGATATGGACCGCGCCGACGATGACGAGCTTTGCGGTCGGCGCGTAGACGTTGAGGAACAGCTTTTTGCCGCCGGCTTCGACACTGGCGCTCTTGCCCATGCGAAGCTGCTTGTCCAGTTCGGCACGAAGCGGGTCTTTTGCAAAATCCGCAGCCTTCACCAAGCGCTGATCGCCGCTCTCGGTGTCGGTCACCAGGATCACCGGTCGGCGCGCGGCGCGCTCGGCATTGAGTTCGTGCAGGATTGCGAGCTTCACGGCTAGCCGACCTTCTCGACGAAGACGCGGATGGTGCCGCCGCAKGACAGCCCGACATTCCAGGCCGTCTCATCGGCAACGCCGAACTCCAGCATCCTGGGCTTGCCGCTCTGGATCACGTCCATGGCCTCGGTGACCACGGCGCCCTCGACGCAGCCGCCGGAGACCGACCCCAGAAACGTGCCCTCATCGTTGATGACGAGGCTCGAGCCCGCCGGGCGCGGCGCCGAGCCCCAGGTCTCGACAACGGTGGCGAGCGCGACGCCCCGGCCGGCCTTCTGCCAATCCTCCGCCGCCTTCAGAATATCCTCGTCGCGATCGAGCATGGCTTAACCTCTCAAGC
>NZ_JBFRFR010000087.1:0-30695 GCF_052114925.1 Bradyrhizobium sp. 2TAF36
CCGTCAGGGAATCACGAATCGGAATCACGAATCGCCCAAAAGCAAAATCCTAAAACGCAAGAAAGCGAGGTCCAACACCCCGCTTTCCTGCAAAATCGAATACTACATCAAGACAAATTCTGCTTATTTCTCAGATCAATCCGCATTCTTCACGGACGACTTGAGAGCGTGGCGCTGTTTTGGCCATATCCCTCTTGATAAAAGCGCTGCGTCTGTAAGAGGTTCGAGAGCCCCTTGCGTGACGCGAAGACGTTGACGCTGATTCCGAGCGCGCACCTTGCCTGGCGCTCACCCGGTGAGAGAATTGTCAACTCGCGGGAGTATGGAGTTTCTTGGTGTGGAGCAGGGTTGTTTGGCTCGAACAGGCAGTTGTACCAGCATCTCGCCGCCCGTGAAGATGCGGCGGTGAGGCCGGCAAGCATGCGACTTTGTCGCGATCTGATCGGTGATGAGTGTCGGGCGCGTTGCGTTCACTGCCAATACGGGCATTAGTTCGTGCGAGATGGTAGTTACCTCTCGTCGTGCTATGAAGTGCGCCATCCTCTGCGTCGGCCCCGCCTAACGCAAATATCTTCGTGCTTTTAATGAGACGATAAGTTACTGCGCCTGTTGCGTCATGCGTCGCCAAGACAAGAGAACTCGTTACGAGACGGCGAATGGTGTCGACAACGATCTCGTTGGCGATTCCGGTCTTTGTGGTCACGCTGCAGGCTTCTCTGAGGTTGAATGTATCTGCGATCGTCGAGAGGCATCGAAAGATCGATCGTTCCTCTGTGGTTAGGAGATCATTGGTTCTTTCGAAGGAGGCATATAGCGTCTGATGGCGTGAAGGTGCGGTGCGGGCTCCTGGCCAACGCAGGAAACGGCCCTCTGTCAGCAGCTCTGCTGTCTCCATCAAGCCGTGCGTGCCCGCGCGGCGAGCAACAATATCAATAGCAAGCGGGATGCCATCCAGTTGTTCGCAAATGTGCGAAATGAGCCGTACGTTTTGAGGGCAATCGCTGATATGTACTCCGTTTGCTTCGACGCGCTCGATAAACATTTGACTTGCGGGATATCCGAGCGCGTCTGCCATCGACAAAGGCACGTCCCTTGGCGGGCCAACAAGTTGCTGGAGCTGGTAGACCCGTTCGCCGTGCGCCTGAAGCGCTTCTCGACTGGTTACGAGAATTTGGAGGCTCTCGGCATTATGGAGCAGCCGTTCCGCTACTTCCGCAATCGCGCCCGCTAGGTGCTCACAATTGTCGAGCACCAAAAGACGCCTTTTGTGCCTCGTAATAGTAGGCAGACTGCCGGCGGGTTCGGAACTCGAATCGCTCAATCCGAAGGCCGATGCAAGCGTATCCCGGATAAGATCCGGTTCATCGATCTTATCGAAATCGACAAACGAGACCGTATGCCCGTTCGTCTGGCCCCAAAGGCGAGCCGCGGAAACCGCGACCGTGGTCTTGCCCACACCGGCGGCGCCGGTAACGGTCACGAGGCGATGCTTCACGAGGAGAGCAGACACTTCCGATACTGCATCATCGCGCCCGACCATGCGTGTCAAGGTGGGGGGGATGGTTGATACCTCCAACAATCCCTCGACCGCAGCCGCGGACACCGAAGCCCCGCTTGCTGCACGCGCAGTCGGCGCAACGAAGCAATAGCCTCGCCCGGAGACATTGACGATGTATCTATTGCCATTCTGTCCGTCCTTCAGGGCTTTCCGCAGTGCAGCAATTTGGAAGTGAAGACCGTTCTCGCCAACCGTAACGTTGGGCCAGACCTTCGCCATGAGTTCTTTCTTAGTGACGACTGATCCGGACCGCTGAATCAAGAGTTTTAGAATATCCATGGCTCGGCTGCCCAAAGCGATCGGTCTTGCGCCGCAAGTCAACAAACGTCCCGCCTGTGAGAATGCGAAATCGCCAAACGTCACGGTGTCCGCAGGAAAATCTCTATAGAGATCTTCATTCTCATCGTCCGCGTCTTCATAGTTATCTTCGCTAGACGGCGGCATAGGACTATTCTCCAGGAGATCAGAGCTCATCGTTGGGCCTCTGGATTTCTGGGTAGCTGCTGGGTCGACTATGATCGCTGCCTGATCCTGCGCCAATATAGCATCCGTCTTCCTCACCTATACTTTGGTGTGGCGTCTGTTTCGGTCGGGGATACCTTAGTGTAGTGCTGTTACAGGCGAGAACGTGATATGGAACAGAACTGCTGCTGGGTGGCACAGAGATGAYGCAACCCGCCAACGAGCATCCCGTCGTGCACATCATCGACGATGATGAGTCTGTTCGGTTGATGTTAGACAGTCTGCTTCGCTCGGTTCGGCTGAATGTTCGTACTTACAGCTCCACCCAAGAGTTCTTGAGGGCAATCAGCTTGAACACGCCAGGATGCATAGTACTCGATATCCGACTGCCCGGCGTCAACGGCTTGGATTTCCAAGAACAACTGCACGAAATTGGAATAAGTCTGCCAGTCGTGCTGATGACGGGTCATGGGGACATCCCCATGACAGTCCGAGGCATGAAGGCGGGAGCTGTCGATTTCCTCCCGAAACCGTTTCGTGATCAAGATATGATTGATGCAGTCACGACGGCCATCGATCGAGACAGAGCGCGTCGTGAAAGCGAGGGCGTGGCTCTCGCCGTCGCAAATCGGTTCGCAAAGCTCTCAGCGCGAGAGCGCGAAGTGATGATGCTCGTTGTAACGGGAAAGTTGAACAAGCAGGTAGCCGGTGAACTGGGGTTAAGTGAGATTACGGTCAAAATGCATCGCGGCGCCGCCATGCGGAAAATGGAGGCACATTCATTGGCGGATCTGGTTCGTATGGCAGACATGCTCGGGACCAAAGCGCGCAAGGGATAGTCGAATATCCTCGAAATATGCGGCCCCCGGAAGGTGGAAAAATAGGCGGGCAATAGCAATGATATCGATTATCGACGACGATGCCGCCGTAAGAGAAATGCTCGTCTCTCTAGTTCGATCGCTCGGATACGATGCGGTAAGCTTCGATTCTGCTGAAGCATTTCTCGCATATGAGGACTTCGAAAGGTTTACGTGCGCAATTACGGACATTCACATGCCCGGACTGAGCGGGTTTGACCTGAAGGAACGACTTGATGAACGCAAGAGTCCAGTTCCGGTGATCATGATTACCGCGCAGACGGAGCCGGATCTCGAAGAGAGAGCCCGTTCACAGGGAGTGTTGGGCTTCATGCGTAAGCCGTTGGAAATTGAGCTACTGATCAGTTACCTCAAGACGGCCGTTGGACATTAGCCAACAAGCGGACTCAAGGAGCCGGCAGCCACTCAGGCAAGTCTAGGCGTTAGCGGGTCGTTATCCTTTGATATGCATGGCGGGCGTATCAGCTCGTCAATGGGACATTACCGCTGAGGGAACTGTGAAGTGAAATATGGCGCCGCGTGGACTATTTGGCGTGACCCAAATGCGGCCGCCATGGGCCTCGATAATCGAATGGCAAATCGAAAGTCCCATCCCCATGCCGCCAGTTTTAGTTGTATAGAATGGATCGAACAGGCGACCCAAGTTGTCCGAGCCAATTCCGGGCCCCGTATCTCGAATGGAAACGATGACCGTATTTGACTCATCGGTTTCCGTGCCAACGCTCAGCTCGCGCGGTTCTAGGACGTTCTGATCCAATGCTTGAACCGCGTTGACAATCAGATTGAGAATGACCTGCTGTAGTTGCGTGCGATCTGCTTCAATAACCGGTAGTCCTTCTGCAAAGAATGTACGAATTGAAACGCCGCCTTTCGTCACTTCTCCGCGAGCGAGTTCGATGACCTCACTTATCGTACTGTTGATCTCGAAGCGCTCTATTCGGGGTGGTGCCTTGTTTATGAGATCGCGAATACGACCGATGACATCGCTCATACGGCGTCCATCCTTGACGATTCTGCCGAGCAGCAGACGCGCTTCCTCCATGTTCGGAGGCTGATACGCGAGCCATCTAAGAGTTGCCTCAGCATTGCCGACTATCGCTGCAATTGGTTGATTGACCTCGTGAGCGATCGAGGCGGTAAGTTGGCCCATGGTTGCTACGCGGTTCGCGTGTGCGAGTTCCATCTGGACCTCCCGGTACCGCCGTTCGCTCTCGCGGGCGCCGGCTTCAGCCTGTTTGCGTTCAGTCAGATCGAGCACAAATGCAACTCCTTGATTCTTATTCTCGAGGCTTGCAGCACCAATCAACACAGGAACGCGTTGACCATCCTTTCGGAAATACTCTCTCTCGAAAGGAGGTGTCGATCCCGCGATTTTGAGTTCCTGTAGCGCCCGCGCAGCTCTGTCTCGCCATTCGGGAGGCATCAAATCAGTCCACCGGACGCGCCCAGTAACGAGATCGTCACGATCGTATCCGACCATGCGGAGGAATGTGTCATTAGCTTCGGTGATACCGCCGTCGAAGTCCCAAATGATGATCCCGATGATGTTGGCGTCGACCAGACGCCGAATCTTCGCTTCGCGCTCACGAAGGTCGTCGTAGAGGCGGGCGTTCTCAAGCGAAATCGCGGCCTGTGAGGCCAAGAGTTCCAACACTGATACCCGATCGGGCGTGAAAGCGTGCGTAGCCACATTATTCTCGAGATACAATATGCCTACGAGCTCGGCCTGCTTTACAAGCGGTAGGATCAAGACTGATCGAAGCCGCTTTCTCCTTACGTAGTCATCTGCAGACAACGCACTTTCTGCCGATGCGTCATCCAGAATGATGCACTTCTGTACCCTGGCTACAGTATGGATGAGCGATTCGGGCAGTTCTGCCGAGATTGCCGTTTCCTGACGCAGGAAGAACTGGAAGCCGGCCTGCTCGACCTTCGCTTCAGCCTCGATCTGCAGGGTGCCGCTCGAATAGAAGATCAGAAGTCCGCGTTCGGCACCCGCATGTTCGATGGCGATTCTCATTAGTGTTTTAACGAGTTTGCCGATTTCGATTTCGCTCGACATGACCTGGGAGGCTCTGACCACTGCTCCGACATCGACCAGGTCTACCGGCGCTCCAAGCGTTGCAGTTGCAGACGCAAGAACTGGCTTATCCCGAAGGTGTGGATGAAGCTCTTCCAACTGGCGGGCTTTGGCACCGGCGCCCCAGCGGAGATAGCACTCGCGGGCGTTTCGCAGGTAGAATCGAGAGACGCTGTCGACGCCGCGCGCCGCGTAGTAGCGCGCGGCCACCTCGTGGGCCAGAGCTTCGTTTTGAAGAAAGCCCTGATTACGAGCCGACTGAATCGCATTCTCGTATAGCCGCATGGCGTCGGCGTCCCGCCCCTCTATCCGATCTATTTCTGCTGACACTAGCATGTGCTTGTCGTTGAAGGTCGGAGGGTAATTCTTGGCCCATTCGCGCAGTTGTTCGCGATGTTTTATCAGGAGGCTGTGCCATTCCGCGCGCCTGTCTTCGGAGGCGGTATCGTAGAGCGCAGCTGCCGTCAGTGCGGCATACAGGTAGTAATCGAGTAAATGAATCTGAGCTGCGGCGGCCCAAAGCAATTCCTTGGCTCGTCCAGCGGCCTCATGCGCTTCGGGGTACCGTCCCATCAGGAAGCGTGACTTAAGCTTGAGAGCCAAATAGATGTAATTCAGGACGGGCATTCGTCCGGCGAGTTCGCTTTCGAACCTCGCCTCATCGAATAGTGCGCCGCCCGAATTAGGCAAGTTCGTCGTGCCCTGCATAGACGCGATGAAGAGCTGCTGGCTGGCTATTACGCCAGCGACATCGCGGAATTTGGTCTTCTGGACAAAATCCATACTTCTTTCGCACTCGCGCCATGCTGCATCGAGTGGATCATTGCGTACGAGGCGATCAGCAATGCTCTGCGATAGACTGTAGCATGCGAACGTCAAATCGCCCGTCTCGGTGGCGCTCCGGAACGCCTCGAGCTTCAAATCGATTGCATGTGTCAGAGATTGAGTCCACGGCGCGACCATCCCCATCTCAAGGTATATTCGCGTTTTGACCGAGAGGAAGTTGTGCTTGTTCGTCAAATCACAGGCGAGCTTCGCAAAGCGAAAGCCGTCATCGTAACGATGAAACACGGGCCCCAAGATGAATCCAAAAAGCACATACCCGTGCGCGCTCGCGCCGCACATGCCGTGAGTGAGGCTGATGTTCACCATTCGGCATACGTGCAAACAGAACAAATTGAGGTTAGTTAGATAAGCAGCGTCGAAGAGAGCCGAGAGTGCCGGCATGACGGCTTCTAGCTTTGAATCGGACATCAGCGGTAGGTCGATCAAAGTCTCGATTGGGCGCGTTTGCAGACGCCGTGATACACTCTCGTATTCGGCGACAACGTCGCTCCAGGTTGGATGTGACGGGAGGTCGATCCCAAACAGCTTCATACATGCAAGAGCGCTCTGGACTGCTCGCGGATATTCTCCCTTTACCACGTAAAGTCGCACGAGCAGGTCATATGCGGCAGCCATGTCGCTCTTGGACGTAGCACGTGCCAGTGACTGCGCGATGAGCTCTTCAGCCTTGTCGAAGCCTCCAGTCGAGAACTCGCATTCCGCGCGCTCGAGCCACAATCGGAACGCCAATTCATAGTGGCTCGCCCAGTCGGCGTCGTCCAGCAACGTCATGCCGGCAGAAAAGTACGCGCGGGCAGAAGCATAGGCCGCCGAAGTCTTGGCCTTGACACCGGCATGGAGGTTGACCCCGGCAACCTGGGCTTTCTCGTTCCGATCGATCAGCAGTGAGGCGCCTCTATTGAGCTGGCTGGCGAGCTCGAAGGGGTGCTCGGTCACTTCCTCGTCAGTCATACCCGCCAGCAGTGCTCTACCAATGCGTAGATGGAGCGCGGCACGCCGCTCTTCGGGGAGAAGCGAATATGCTGCTTGCTGAATGCGATCGTGAACAAAACGAAAGACCCCATCCGAGTAGGTGACGAGACCCGCCTGGACGGCCTCCCAGATGACCGCATGCGTCGCGACGTCAGTCGCACCACGAACGCGGCTCAACGTGGAGAGATCGGTGGTTGCACTTAGGCAAGCAAGCTGCTTTAGAGCTTCCTGGGTGGGGTTGGATAGCCGCTTTAGCTTCTCGGCCAGGAGATCAACGACATTGTCCGTGTGAGTTTTAGCGCGGATACTATCCATGTCCCAAGTCCAATCCGACGCGGATGCGTCGAACAGGAGCAGGCGCTCGTCGTGCAGCGCTGTAAGAAACTGAATCGCAAAGAAGGGATTGCCGGCCGTCTTCTCATGCACGAGTCCCGCCAGCATTTGCGCTCGGTCAGGTTCGCATCGGAGAGCATCAGCCACCATCCGGCCAATGTCTTGGAGTGCCAGAGGTTGCAGCACTATCCGTCGGATCTGTGCGCCGGCGTCCTGAATCGCTTCGAGTTTACGTAGAAGCGCGGGGCCGACCTCGTTGTCACGATAGGCGGCGATGAGGAAGAGGTGGCGCACATCTCGGCTGGTCACAAGGTGTTCGATAAGGTCGAGGGTGGCTCCGTCGATCCACTGCAAATCATCAAGAAACAGTACGAGAGGGTGTTCCTGCCGTGCGAAAACTCCCACGAAACGCCGGAATACCGTTTGAAAGCGGCTTTGAGCGTCAACCGGAGAGAGGTCGGGAAATGGAGGCTGAGCGCCGATGATCAACTCCAGTTCGGGCACGATGTTTACGATGAGTTGGCCGGCCGAGGCGAGTGCGTTGGACAAGGCATCGCGCCATTGGTCGAGGACCGCTTCGCTCTCGCCTAGTAGCGAGTGCACGAGGCTTTGCAGCGCCTGGCCGATGGTCGCATAGGGAATGTCTCGTCTGTATTGATCGAACTTCCCAGATGCGAACAGACTCCCCGAAGGGACAATCACCTTGTGCAGTTCGCTCACAACGGAGGACTTGCCCATTCCCGAATATCCGGACACGAGGAGCAGCCCCGGCGCGCCGGTCTCCAGGACCTGATCAAACGAACGGAGCAGAATTTCGATCTCACGCTCTCGTCCGTACAGCCGCTCCGGAATAAGAAGCCGATTCGACACGTCTTGTTCTGCCAGCGGGAAATCTGCAACTTTGCCGTGGGCCATCCATTCCGCAGCGCAGCGCCGGAGGTCTGCCTCAATCCCTGCGGCAGTCTGGTATCGCTCCTCTGCAGTCTTCGCGAGCAATTTGGTGACGATATTAGAGAGTTGCTCCGGGATTTCCGCTCTGCGCCGGCTGGGCCGCATTGGTTGCAGCGCGATGTGGCAATGGATCCACTCCATCGGCTGATTGGCCGTGAACGGCAGCTCGCCGGTAAGCATCTGATACAGCGTGACACCAAGCGCGTAGAGATCGCTTCTGGCATCGACCGAACGATTCATGCGACCGGTTTGTTCGGGGGCCATGTAGGCGAGAGTGCCCGCGATGACCTCGGGGGGACGAGGGGTCTGGCGCTCGCGCGGTAGACGCGAGGCGATGCCGAAGCCAGTGAAGCAGGCCTTGCCTGCCGCGCCGCTTACTAAGATGTTTGCCGGCTTGATATCCTTATGGATAAGGCCTCGCTCGTGAATCTGGCCAATTGCAGCTGCAAGAGAGATGGCGACGCTGAGAAGCTCCTGCATCTCCAGCGGATGTACAAGCTGCCTGTCGAGGGGGGCCCCGCCCGGGTCCTCAAGCACTAACGACCAGCGGCCGTTGTAACGCAAGAGCTCGAGTGGGCGCGCAGCCCAAGCAACATCAAGTTCGGCCCTCAACGAGAATTCGTGCTCAAGCCGCTTGAAGCAGCTGACGGAAGCGTCTTCCGCAGACACCAGTAGGATTGGCTCGAGATTCCGTCCGTAACCTCGATAGAGAGCGAGGTCTCCTTCCCGCAGCAAAGAGAACTCGTAGCGAGAAAGATCAATCAAGAGCACTCCTTGCAGTATTGCTCTGCTACAAGTTGCACCACCGGATCGGCGGATCGAATTTCTTACTTCGATCTTCCCTCAACGCCTAAGTCAGCATACTATGGAAGCGTTCCTGCGTAAACGGCACGGCTTGCGCGGCTTGGAGGCCGCGAGTTGAGAAGACGGCTCAAAGAGCGGTAGGACGAAAAGACGGGGAGGCGGCGATCGACCGTGACACGCCCAGCAGCCGGGCCGACCGTCGTCCGGTTAGTCGTCGGCAATTGCTCTCCGCCGCAACGGCGCTCGCGGTGACGTCGTATCTCGGCGGTTCGCGATCAGCGGCAACGAAGGATTTCTATTTCGCGGCATCGCTCGGCTGGACGACTTATGAGTCGGGCCGACATATTGTTAATGGATACAAGGAAGCCGTCGCAAAGTTGGGCGGCAACTTGAGACTGGCCGACGCCAGCGCTGATCCCAAGAAACAATCGGATCAAATCGATGCTCTTGCATCCAGTAGGCCGGACGCGCTCTTCATCACCCCCTTCGATGCAGTTGCCATCGCGCCTTCTGTGAAGCGAGCTATCGAAGCGAATATTCCTATTTTCGTCGGCGACAGCGTGGTGCCAGGTGCTTTGGTGAAGACGACGGTCATGTGGAATGACTACGGTATGGGTGCGTATATGGCGGAGTACATTGCCCAACGGATCGGGGGGAAAGGCAATATCGCTGCCGTAGTGCTACCGGGCAATAAGTTCTGGAATGCCCGCACGCTAGGCATGCAGTCGGTGCTGCTAAGGTATCCTGACATCAAGTTGATCGCGAGCCATCCGTTTTCCTCGAGCGCAGGAGTTACGCCGCGGCAAGCCGTCGATAGCCTATTGACTGCGCAGCCCGATCTGCAGGCCATTTGGTGCGCCTGGGATGGTGCCGCGACCGAAGGTGCCTTGGCCGCTAAGGCAGCAGGTCGCGAGGGCATCATTCTTACTGGCATTGGCGGCGGCAAACAGCCATTTGAATACATCAAAAGTGGCTCTCCAATGGTGCTGACAATGGCGCAGGCCATTTATGAGATGTCATACTTGCAGGTGTTTTTCGCGCACCAATTCCTAACGGGAAGCGATGTGCCACCCATCATCATTGCTCCGACCTACGCAGTCACCAAGGAGATGCTTGCGGATCGCCCAATTCCCGACGACTTCGACCAGCCCGGGGTCGCAACGAAACTCGGGTGGAAGCGAGTGCTGTAGCGCCTTGGATTGCGGAGCGAAGAATGTGCGCAGCCATGTTGCGGATGAGCGGTATTGAGAAGCGCTTCGGCGAAGTCATAGCGCTCAATAATGTAACGTTCGAGCTTGAACACGGCGAAATACATGCCCTACTCGGGGCGAACGGGGCCGGAAAATCCACGCTGGTCAAAATGCTAGCAGGCCTCTGCACTAGGGACGCTGGCACTATCGAACTCAGAGGGCGCAATGTTGAATTCGCTGATCCCGGCGAAGCGATTCGCCGCGGTATTGCGACGGTACATCAACACCCTCAACTGGTGCCAAATCTGACGGGCTTCGAAAACATCTATCTCGGTCGAGAGTTCGGGCGCTCAACTCTTTTCTCCCGCTTTCATCCCGCTTCGCTACGGAAGCGCGCCAACGAATTGCTTCGCCGTTTCCCGATAGAGATCAATCTCGATTGTCCGGTTCGGCAGTTGAGCTTTGTAGATAGGGAAGTGGTTGCGGTGTTACACGCACTCGCTAACGATAACGTTTCGATATTGGTTCTTGATGAGCCGACCTCGGTGTTGACGGAGCGAGAAAAGCCACTCCTGTTTCGGCTCATGCGTACATTAAAGGCCGTCGGGATCTCGATCATTTACATCACCCATCAACTAGCGGACATCTTCAACATCGCAGATCGGGTTACGATCCTGCGCGACGGGCGTAACGTAGGGACGCATCGTTTGTCAGATGTAGAGAGCGGAAATTTGTCTATCGCAGACCTTGTGCTGGGTGAACGAAGCGAACCTCTGTATCCGGCCAAAAATTGTTCCGCGGGAGATGTCTATCTGGAAGTGCGTTGTTGGACAAAGCTTGGCGCTTTTCAAGAAATCAACCTCGCCGCTCATCGCGGAGAAGTGCTCGGCATTTTCGGTTTGGTCGGCTCCGGCATTGATGAATTGGCCAAGACATTATTCGGCGTGACGCGCCCAACGAGCGGAACGCTGAACCTGTTGGGTATGAYGACGACGCTAAGTGGGCCCCATGATGCCCTGCGTCGAGGGGTGTTTCTTTTGCCGGGCGATCGACAAGCCGAAGGCTTAACGCTGACGCGAGACGTCACCTTCAACGTTACCCTGGCGAACCTGAAACGCGCATGCGGGACTTGCGGATATCTCAGATTGAGCGAGATGAAGCAGTCGAGCCAGATGTTGGCTGAGCGGGTGACGTTGCAGCCACCTTTGCTTGATCGTGAGGTGCGAACCTTCAGCGGTGGCAACCAGCAGAAGATCTTGGTCGCGAAAGGCCTTTATGTCCAAGCGCTGATTTACATATTCGTCGAACCGACAGTCGGAATTGATATTGGCGCGCGATCGAAAATCTACGGTCTCATGCGAGAACTAGCAAAATCAGCGGCCGTGATCGTAATGTCGTCGGATTGCGACGAAGTGTGCGGTATCGCCGATCGAGTCATTGCGATGTACAGGGGGCGAATGGTCCACGAGGGTGCAGCGTCGGGGCGTGGCGAACTGCTGATGGCCGGTATCACCGGATCTCCGCAGTCGAGCCCCACGAACCCGCTTGCGCAGTGATTTCCATGATGCCCGTTCGGCTGCTCGGTTTCGTTTTGTTGCTCGGAGCCATCGTAGCGTTTTTTGGTGCATTGTCGCCTCATTTCGCAGCGACAGCAAATGTGTCAGCGATTTTGCGGCACATGTCGGCAATCGAGCTCGCCGCTCTGGGCCTGACATTTGTCGTCGTGGTACGCAGGTCGGATCTTTCGTTTCCTGGCATAGCATCATTGGGCGCAATGACGGCGGGATGGTTCGTAGCGCAAGAGCAGGGCCTCCCGCTGGCTCTGCTGGCAGGAATCTCGATCGGGATCGCTTGCGGCGCGATCAGCGGTGCGGCAGTTGGCTTCATGAGATTGCCCGACATCGTCTCGACCATCGCGATAGGCGCAATATCAGCCTCTCTTTCCTTTCTTTACAGTCAAGGTGCGACTATATCTGACAACTTCGTGTCGGTCGGGTTGGTCGATTTCAATAATCGTAGTATCGGGCTCGTAGGAGTGCCCGTGCTTTTGATGCTCGCGATCAACCTAGCGGCCTGGATGTTCCTGCATTGTACGCGATTTGGTCGGGGATTTTACGCGACGGGAGAAAATCCGCGATCGGCGTTGCTTTCTGGGATCAGGACTCGAGCGTACGTGCTCGGTGCGTTCGCTGCTTCTGGAGGAATGTCTTGTCTGGCCGGAATCCTGCGCAGCGCCGAGGCAGGTCAGGCGCACGTCCACATTGGTAGTAGCTTTTTGCTTCCAGCTTACGCATCTGTTTATCTGGGTGCCGCCTTGTTCGGCCGTGCCTCGGTGGCCGCGACCTTTGCAAGTTGCTTACTCATTTCCGCGACGCTTAACGGGTGCAACTTGCTCAGCGTGCCGTACTACTATGGCGAGGGCATCATAGGTCTGCTTGTTCTGTTGACCGTAATTGCATTTGACCCGCGGACCGGTGGCCTCTTGGACACAGCCATCCGTCACTCCGGAAATAAAACGGAGGCATGATTTAAATGGCGCGCAATGCAGGCTGGAGATTATCGCAACTGGTGCTGCGATATGGCCTACTCATTGTTCTCGCAGTTCTTGTGACGAGCTTTGCGCTGGCCTGCCCGGGCTTTTCGACTGGAACAAACCTCGATTCCATGCTTCGAGCAGCGAGCATTGCCGCAATCATGTATGGAGGTGCGACGTGGGCGATCGCCAGCGGAGAGATTGATGTGAGCTTCATGCAGGTCGCTGCCGTTGCGAACATGCTGGTCGCGGCGACCGTCCCGTACGGCTGGGCATTGGCAGTTAGCCTGGGGGTTTTGGCGGGCATCGGGATCGGCCTGCTGAACGGCCTGATTGTCGGACTTCTACGTTTGCCGTCCTTGATTGTCACTATCGCGACGGGCGGTATTGCGCTGTCGATAGCGACGTCGATCGGGCGAGGGTCGTCCGTCAGCATCGCGAACGCGGGGTTCATTGGCGAGTTTTTGAGCGTCAATGTAGTTGGAATTCCGGCAGTGGCGTCGCTCGCAGCGGTCATTTACGGAATAGCTTGGTACCTCCAAGAGCGGTTGCTCTTCGGCCACTACCTCTATGCAACCGCGCAGAACAGGCGCGCCGTGATGGAGGCCGGCATTCCTGTTTCCAAAATCATCGTCATCCTGTTTGCCATATCAGGTGTGACGTCAGCCACTGCAGGAATTTTGCTGGCTGCCGACCTTGCGTCCGGGCAGCCACGGATCGGCGAGTCCTATTTCTTGGACGGGCTGACTGCCATCTTTCTTGGTGCTCTGGTCATCAGGCCATTTGAGCCTAACGCATTGGGCACCCTGGTTGGCGTTCTGCTGTTGGCCACCCTGACAAGTGGCACTGCCCTCCTAGGCTGGACAGATTGGCAACAGCAAATGCTTAAAGGCTTCCTGTTGTTGGTGAGTCTAGTCGTCGTGTTCGGGGCCCGACACGCAACCGTTGAGGATGGTGAGGCGAAGGGCGTGCAGGCCGCGCGTAAGCGTACGGCCGCGGAAAGCTGACGGTTCCGGCCACTCTCTCGGTCGTTCGGATCGCTGCAGCGGTGCGGCGCCGACCAGATTACGTCCCCTAGCACCATTGTAAGCCATTGGAATCTCCGCAGCCCGGCTAAATCCGATAGATGCCGGCAAAGTACGCCCCCTATCGAAAGTCATGGTCCCGATTGACCTTAATAGTTTCCGCTCGAGGCGTAGTGCGAAGCGGATGGCGCGTTCGGGCTTCCGTCCGTAGATTGCGTGCATTTCGAAAAACGCCTGCGGGTGAGCGAAAGGCAGTCATGGGGCACGGTCATATAATCTTCGTCTATGGAAACCCTAGATGAGGAGTTCTAACATGACTGAGACCCATCCCCATTGCCGCCGTTCATGCATGAGACCGCAGAACAAAAGGTCCGGGCGCTGAGAATGGATGGAATTCCTGCAATCCGATGCTCGTTTCGATGGTTTATACTCCGGATAGCTACTGGCRCAATCGGTCGGATTTCATCCGCGGTCGGGRGGAAATCGTCGGCTCCTTGACTCGCAAGTGGGCGAAGGAACTCGACTATCGCCTCATCAAGGAGCTCTGGGCCTTCACAGCCAACCGAATCGCGGTACGCTTCGCTTACGAGTGGCATGACGATGCAGGGAGCTGGTTTCGCTCCTATGGCAACGAAAACTGGCAGTTCGCCGATAACGGGCTGATGCAGCGGCGTTTGGCTTCGATCAACGATCTGCCGATCGGGGAGTCAGAGCGCAAGTATCATTGGGATCGGTCCGGGCTCCGTCCTTCCAAGCATCCCGGGCTTTCTGATCTGGGGCTTTGACAGTCGCGAGAATCCACGGCAGCGCTCTGGCTTGGCCGCGAGAGCTACGGCAGTGGCGAAATAGGGGAGGGCTCCCCGATATGCTTCGAGGTCAAATTGCCCTGCTTCGGTGGACTCAAGCTGCTCTGTCCGCCGACATCCTCGCCAGCTCGTACCGCCGCCGCGAGCCCCGCTAGGCGGTCCTTCTTCGTTCCCGTCGCCTGCTTCGCGTTCGGAGCGAAGTAATGCGCCATATCTAAATGTTGGCGGAAAGCGCGTCGATGAACCCTCAAGTGGATGCATGCAGCGCTACATGGACGAGTGCGAAGACACTCCGTTGAAAGGATGCTGAGCCAACTGAAAATAGATGCTTGCTGCAATCGACTACCGGCGTTTGTGCCAATCTTCGCTGCACAGCAGGTTAGGGGCGGCATTGGAAGATCGGTCCATTAGCAAATGCCGCCGCAAGGTTTCGGAAGGCCGTTCACCGAACCGCTCCCGGTAGTCGACGGCGAACTTGCCGAGGTGGGGAAATCCACAATCCATTGCTATGTCCACAACACGACGGCCCGCCGGCTCAAGCAATGCCCGCCGAGCAAGTTCCAACCGAACAGACTTAAGGCTGGCCATTGGGGTTGTATTCCGATACTTGCGGAATCCGTAGTGCAATGTACGGTCGCTTACACCCGACGCGGCGACAAGATCGGCAAAGCTCAATGCGGTCGCGGCGTTCTGAGCTATGTGTCGCTCAACGCGCCTCACATAATACGGCGCCGAGGTCTCATCACGTTCAAATTCCTCCGTATAGTTGTGCGGAAGCGACCAGAGAATCAGCGAGATGATCAGGTCTTCCATGCGCCGGGCGACAGGTCCGCGCATAAACGCCGGACCGCCGG
Source organism: Bradyrhizobium sp. 2TAF36 (assembly GCF_052114925.1). Lineage (NCBI taxonomy): Bacteria > Pseudomonadati > Pseudomonadota > Alphaproteobacteria > Hyphomicrobiales > Nitrobacteraceae > Bradyrhizobium > Bradyrhizobium sp. 2TAF36. Next base: position 15,293 of record NZ_JBFRFR010000087.1, read on the forward strand.
TGTCGAGATTGGCGCATAGTGTCTTGCACAGAGATGCCAATGCGGCTCCGCGCCCGTCTTCTCCGAAACAGGCGGCCTCAAAGATGAGCGGCTTTTTGGGTTGTTGTCCAATCTGTTCCGCGAGGGCTGCGCTGAGCGCCGCACGCGGTACCAGCAAAATCATGCTCCGATAGCCGGGCAAAAGACGCCCCCTCAACGGGCTATCGCCGTGGATGATCTTGAACTGGCCGGGCGAAATGCGATCCATCATCCCGTCCTGAGACAATTCGGCTTCCCCTCTCAAGCTGAACTGAAGCAAAAGAAACTGTTGTATCTGCATATCGATACGAACTGCGCAATCGCTGCAGTTGTAATCTAAGACGTGCAGTGACGTCCGTGAGAGATCGAATTGATTGTGCACAAAGTGAAATGTAGCGCCACGCCGTTCCAAGTCGATCTCAGGCTTGGCGATTCCGAACGTAGCGCTGGAGTGTCGGCGGATCATCGCCATGTCGCCGCTGCTTAGACGATGAAATTTCGAAAGCGGCAGAGGTTGGTCCGCGACATGCGCTGTGAGATCCGACATGGAGTCCGACCGAGCGGCATTCATCGTTGACTCCTTCAACAGAAGCACACCAAGCATCTCCTCGAATTGAGCTGAAATGCTATTCGCGCCGTACCAGCGATGCCTCGAGTTTGCGTCCACGGGACACTAACTGCGCTGAGAGGATAGACCTGTCTCGTCGTCCTCGCAATAATTGGTGAGATGGCCGTATCGCCCGATCCGTAAACGGTTTGTACTTCTCATTGACGTTGCAATTCCCGGTGAGAGACCGTTCTGTACGAATAGGAGCACGATCAATACAACTCACCGGCGCTGCGGCCGTGATCGTTGGCTTCTCGGACGCTAATCGTTGTTCGGCTTGCTAGGTGAGATGTGATCTGATCGGGATTGCGGCTTGGTTCCAATGGTCGGCACGAGAACGCAACAATGCGAACCCACGAACAACCGCGTGTTTGGGACACGATTTCATTCGGACCGTTCAGGCTGTGCATTTCCAAAAGGCTGCTCCTCAAGGACGGCGGACCGGTTCATTTGGGCGGCCGGGCGCTTGACATCTTGATTGCGTTGGTGCGACACGCAGGCCAGATTGTGAGCAAAAGAGAGTTGTCGGACCTTGTCTGGCCCGACATCACGGTCGATGACGGCGCCCTTCGAGTTCAAGTCGCATCGTTGCGCAAAGTCTTGAACGACGGATCGTCTGGAGCTCGATACGTGGTGACCAATTGGGGTCGCGGTTACTGCTTTGTTGCCCCCGTTGTGCGGTCGGACGGGCCGGTGTTGTCCGCTATGGACGGTCCTGTCCATCGCGACACTACGGCCTCATTGGACGCTCCGTTGACCAAATCGGACTGACGCCACTACCCCTCGGTTTGGCGCTCTATGGTTCAAACGCCCTGCCGCATGGTGCTGACAATGCTGCCAAGCCTACCACCACGCCGCATCTGGCTAAGCCCACATCTAACGCGAGTGCTCCATTAAGCAAAGGCCGCCTCACACCCGTGCTGCGTCCGCCTCTTGGCGAGCCGGCGCGTCGGAAGGCGTAGCTTCGACTCGATGAGCTGTGACCAATGCTTCCGGTACGTCGTGCAAATTTGTACATGCGGAGTCGCTTTCTGGAAGACCCTTCGATCTTTCCCATGGTCTACCTCGCTCAAGCGAGTAGCGATCGAACATGTCGCTTAAAGTCGGAGTTGCCCGATGGACATTCTAAGCACCACGATCCCGATATCACTCAAGGCCGCATTGGATGCTGACGTCGCAAAGACAGGGAAAGCCGTCGAATTCGTAGTGACAGCGGCCCTTTCGCAATACCTCGGCTTGCCTCTTCATACACTGTTTCAGGTTTCAATCTCGGGCGCATTGGTCGCGGGCGTCTACGACAAAGAGGTCACCGTCAAATCGATCCTGCAACATGGAGACTTTGGTCTCGGCACTTTCGCAAAACTCGATGGCGAAATGGTAGTCCTCGACGGTCGCGTTTACCAAGTAAAGGGTACCGGCAGCGTGTCGGAAGCCGGCCCCAATGCCGGAGCACCGTTCGCAGTCGTGACGCACTTTTCGCCTCAGACGGATGCCGAGACGGGTCCGATACTGAACTTCAAAGATCTTGAAGCCAACTGCGACAAATACCGGAAGTCCGGCAACATCTTCTACGCCATTCGGTTAGATGGGCATTTCAAGCGCGTCCGGGTGCGTGTAGTGAATCCGCCAAAGCCAAGCACGCGCCTCGCCGAGGCCGCCAAGTCACAGAGTGAATTTGATTTCAGTGACATCGAGGGCACCATGGTCGGCTTATGGTCGCCGGGCTTTTCGACCGCGTTCAGCATTCCCGGTTATCACTTCCACTTCCTTTCGCTTGATCGAATGCATGGCGGCCACTTGCTTGATGTCGAAGGAGGTCCGCTAAGGCTGCGCATTGAGGCATTGACGGATTTTCATCTCGCCCTGCCGGAGTCAGAATCCTTCTTGAAGGCGGACCTCAGCAAGAACACTGCAAATGAACTTGCCTACGCTGAACAAGCCCACTGAACAAGCTCACTAAGGAGGCTAACAACAAAATCATCGAAGACGCAGATTGGTGCCGAACTCGTGGTACGTACGCTTGAGATGCAGGGCGTGACGCACATCTTTGGTGTCCCTGGCGCAAAGATAGACTCAGTCTTCAACGCGCTTGTCGATTCGTCGATCAAGACCGTCGTCTGTCGACACGAGCAGAACGCGTCCTTTATCGCAGGTGGTATCGGGCGCATGACGGGCAAGGCGGGCGTTGCCATCGCCACCTCGGGGCCGGGCATCTCCAATCTGACCACCGGCTTGGCCACAGCCAACTCAGAGGGGGACCCCGTGGTGGCGCTTGGGGGCGCGGTCGGCACATTCGATRCACTGAAGCAAATTCATCAGACGATGGACGCAGTCGCAATCCTCAAGCCAGTGACTAAATTCAGTGCGACCGTGGGGGCACCGGATCAACTGCCCGAAGTTCTCGCCAACGCCTTTCGGGCAGCGGAGTCAGGTCGGCCGGGTGCGTCTTATGTTAACTTGCCCATCGACGTAGCCACTGCGCCCTGCGCTCGCAGCCCGGTGCCGTCGCCGGCCTTTGCTGGCCTTGGTCCCGCGGACGGTGCTGCGATCAAGGAAGCGGGCCGCCTTATCAATGCTGCTTCGAATCCAGTACTACTCTTGGGTATGTTAGCGAGCAAGCCGGCTAACGCCGCCGCGCTTCAGACCTTTATTAGCAAGAACAACCTCCCGGCGGTCGGTACCTTCCAAGCAGCGGGCGCGGTAGGTGCCATGCTTTTCGACAATTTCGGCGGCAGGATTGGACAAATCGCCAACCAGCCAGCTGACCTGCTGCTCGAAACAGCCGATCTTGTCATCACTGTCGGATACGATCCCGTCGAATACTGGCCGTCGCTGTGGAACGCCAAGAGCCAGCGAAAGATCCTTCATATCGATGTCGTGCCGGCAGATCTCGACAATTGCTATAGCCCCCACGTCGAGTTGACCGGTGATCTTGCGCAAACCCTGCAAGCGCTGACATCGCAGATCAAGCGAGCTTCGAAGTCAGCACTGGCGAAGGGAATTCTCGATATGATCACCGCCAAGCGCCAGTTGCTAACCAAGGAAGCCGCGGTTCGCGGCGGCGCTCCGATCCATCCGATGCGTCTGGTGCACGAACTTCAGCAGTTTCTCGGCGGCGACATCACCGTATGCTTGGATGTCGGTTCGCTTTACCTATGGATTGCTCGGCATCTCTATAGTTTCAGGCCCCGTCAAGTTCTTATCTCAAATGGTCAGCAGTCGCTGGGCGTCGGCCTTCCATGGGGAATCGCGGCATCGATCGTCCGGCCCGCGGAGAAAGTTCTCTCGATCTCTGGGGACGGCGGCTTCCTTTTTTCTTCGATGGAACTGGAGACAGCTGTGCGCTTAAAGGCGAACATTGTCCACCTGGTCTGGATCGATGGTACCTACGATATGGTTGCCGTCCAGGAGCAAATTAAATATGGCCGCACGTCGGGAATTCAACTCGGCCCAGTCGATTACATCAAGTATGCGGAGGCCTTCGGCGCGGTGGGCATGATGATACACAAGCCCAGCGACATCGCCACGGTAATGAAAAAGGCGTTCGACACTCCCGGGCCTGTTATCGTCGGAGTTCATGTCGATTATAGTGACAACCACAAGTTATTCGAAATGGTGGACGAGAACGCCTTCCACTAGCGATCGTGCATCTCGCGTGGACTGCCTCCTAACTGTTGCTTCCGTAGATTGACAAGGGGCGGCCCTTCGCGGGCCGCCCCTTGAATTTCATTAGATGAAAATGGAGATCGTGCGGTTGCAGCTGCAAAAAACCTGCAACCCCTCGGAGTGAAGATTGCTATTTGCCGCGGATCACCGCTCCTCCACATCGAACCGACGATCATATTGAAGTCTCGATCGAACGCTGGTCAGCGGTGCGGTCATTGCACCGGCTCTGCGGAATGCCTGGTCGCGATCGTACGGGCCATGCCAATCGCCGTTCCTGCCGCCCTCGGTCTTTCGTCACGTCGATGCACTAAGTGAGGCCCGCTCTTGGTCAAACGGTCGCGCTGAACATCGCTAATCGCGGGAGTTTCCTGGCCTGCTCTCGCGCGTGGAGGAAAACAGGGCCGGGTGGGGCCGGTCGCTGCTCGAAATCGCCGAAAACTACGGACGAGAAGCAGCCCAAATGACCGTGGTCATAACCGTAGATCGCCAAGCGGTGCAGTGGGAGAACTTTCAGTAGGATTGACGGGACACCGCGCAGCCAATGTCGACAGACGCTTGTGTAGCCCGGGCGCAATTACCCGGGCTGCTTTGGCTCGCAATGTCGAACGTAGGTCATCGATCCGTTTTCCGGACCTCAACAGGTTTGTTACCCAGCGAGGCTGCTCGCCGCGTCCGGCCCAAGTCTCCGATCCATTTAACGAGTTTCGATACTTTGGAAGGACTTTGGATAGCGCCGTCGGGCGCGAACCGTTTCCGGCCCAAAAGATCCGACGGCGACACCGAGTCCGGAGCAAAACAGCTCCAACTAGAGACCGGATACATTGATGCAAGACCGCTTACCACCAGCTCGACGAACCTCTTGCAACGGGCGGCCGAACCATACATGCGGGTCGATCGCGTCGGTTTGCCCCCCAGTCGGCGACTTCCGGTTTGCGGCGGACTCCGGACATGTCGCTGCGCTGCGCCAACCGATGCGATGGGCCATGTGTGGACGGCTCCAGGTTGGCAAGAAGAATCTTCACGTCGCAGCATTGGTCGGAGCAGCCATGTGTTCGGCCTATTTACGCGGTTCACATGACCGCTGGCCATAATGCCCTCCGCGGATCAGGTCCCGGTCATACCTCGCATTCGACGATGCTATGGCCCATGTGGGTTGTCCTGATCGCCGGATCGACCGGCACTGCATTACGCGCCGTTGGCCTTCCCAACCGTTACGTCACGCCGGGCTTTCCCGTGTGATCTCATTCACGCCGCGAGAGCGGCGGGTTGCTTGTAGGTTCGTTCCGGGCCATCATCGCCCAAGCCATCCGGGCGAGTTTGTTGGCGAGTGCGCAACCTTGGTGGGGCGCGGCGGATGAAGAGATAGCGCGCCCGGTGAAGCATCAGACAGCTCTGTTGCTCGACCGTCTTGGTCGGCACGAACCGCATGTTGGGTCGCGTGACCCCCTCGCAAATCGCCTCCGCGTCGGTGGCCGCAACTGACGGCGYACGACTACCTGGCCGGCTGCATCAACGCCATGCACTTGAAAGACCGACTTCGCGATATCCAGGCCGACTGTCGAAATTGACTGCATAGGCTGCTCCTCCGAATCGTGGTAGCCTCAGACGGCGCCCACTCCTTGGCACTCTCGTGCCGGTAAAGGAGCCCTCCACAGCATCAATAACGGAAGTGCGCGCACATTCACCTCTCCCGAGCTGCACAGGTCGAACCTGCCGTTCGCCGACCGGACGAAAGTAATACGCGCGTTACATCTGAGTCGCCGCTCGTTGATGATCTGCGAGGAAGTGACCGCGCGCTACGCGCGATGATCATCGACGACGACAGGCCAATTCGAGTTACTAACTCCAATTTTCAAAATCGACACACGGGATAGTCCCGGAAGTTTGGGGCGCGATGCCCAAATGATCCGATACCGACTCGATTCCTGGCGTTGCTTCGGCGGCAACGCGAACGGCGGTCTTCTCATCCACGCTGTAGACAAATCCCCAGAGATCGGCGCAGCGGTCATTGACGATGATGTTGAAGGGTCTGCCCGCCCATGGCTGATCCTTGATGCTCTCGACGAAGCGTTGATGCAGCACGCGGTCGCTTTCAACCCAATCCTTACTGTCCTCGGCGCGGGCTAGGACTTGCAACAGGTTCACGCGGCTGACGATGCCGACCACCAGTTGGTCCTGAACGATCGGCACCCGCTTGATGCTGTGCTTCTCCATCAAGCTCGCGATTTCCCGCAAGGGCGTTTCCGGCTGCGCCGTTATCACCTCACGCGTCATCACATCGCTTACCCGTTTGGCGTGCGACTTGATAAACTCCTGCGCCAGCGCGTCGCTTGACATGAGTGTTTCGCCCGCCGCCCCCGAACGGCGCCGTTCAGTGCCGATCTCGACGCGCCGGATCAGATCGCCCTCCGAAACGATGCCGACCAGCTTTGCTCGGACATCGATGACCGGGAGCGCGCTGACGCAGTTGCTGACCATCGCATTGGCCGCGGTTCGAACGGGGATATCGGGACCCACCGAGATAACTCCACAAACCATCACGTCCCGCGCTTGCATGTCCGGCTCCCTTGTTCGGGGCAGAAAGTCCACCACGCGCACCGACTTATTGCAGGTCCCGCAGGGGCATGTCCGGTCGGGGTCAAAATGCGAAGACCTCGGCGTCAGCAAATCCAGACCGCTATGCCCATTGAACGGACTTCAATCAGGCGCGCCGCCACTTCGCTGATGGGCCAAACCCGGAAGTGGCAGTTTTTAATTCTCCGAGTTCGTCAATGTAACAAATCTTGCACGTTGCAAAAAATTGAGAAAGGGTGAATGCAGCGAACTCAAGTTGAGCGGCTATATTAGGGGAAGGAGCCTAGGAAGCTCTACGACAACAAGTGTCCATGCTTCGCAACTGCCTCACGAACGCAATCCAGCAGATAGCTTCCTAGTCCTGGTTTCTCGACGACCAACACCGCAATTGCTGCAGCTCGGTCGCGCACATGTTTGGTTGGATTGCCTGTGAAGAGAATAGCCGGGATCGAAACTCCGCGACGGCGCAGCGCGCTGAGCAGTTCCAGTCCATTCATTTCGGGCATGTGGTAATCGACGACCAAGCACCCAGTCGCAGGCAGGCTCGGTTTGTTGAGCAAGTCGTGGCCATTGGAAAAGGCGCACACCGCGAAGCCCTCACTCTCCATCAGGCTCCTGAGGGAATGCCGCACTGACTCATCGTCGTCAACGACGAGGACGACTTGCTTGGCAATCTCCGGTGCAGGCTGCGTTTTCACCAAATTGCTTTCGCTGTTAGGTAAAAATGGGACTTTGTAGTTCTTATAATCACAAAGTCCGGCGGCCGATTTGATCTATGACAAGCCGGCCTACGCAAGCCGCTATAGCCGGCGCGTGACGAGCAGCCAGTCCGTAAGATCACGGCCGCAAGATTCCTGGATCCTTACGCCGACGAAGGAAGTGTAGCATCTGATGCGTGCTTTAGTTTCTACGATTACGGGGGCGCTTTGCACTCAGAAAGGCATGGATCGGGCTGCATCCACGACGTTTGGTGTAGCGAACGCGAGACGCGTCAGCCTTATTATGATGACAAGGCTGAAGTCCGAAATGGGTCAAAAGGCGAAGAACTCAGCATGAACAAATCTCGTCCGCTACGCCCCACTAAGCTGACCTCAGTGAGGGGTGTCGCCACTTCGTTGATGGGCCGATACTGTTGAAAAAGTCGAAAATAGTACCAGCGCAAGATCTTGCTGAAATCAGTTCGGGCGAACTCTGGCGAGAAAAGCCTTCGCGGCAAAGCTAGGAAGATCGCAGAGCGATCCAGTATAGATTGACGGCGTCCCCCGTATCTAGCGGCGTCGACCGCATCGGTAGCCCTTAGAAAATAGGCATTCGCGCCACATAGGACTTTTCAATAGAATCGGCCACGAGCGGACTTTGAGGGGCGACGTTGATCCTCATCAAACACCGCCGCAGCGAAGTGCTCTACGCTAGCTGTCGGCCTGGATCGCACCATGCTTCCCTTCACGCTTGAGCAGTTTCTTAACGTCTTCGCGAGCTACAATAAGGCGATCTGGCCCGCGCAGATTGTGGCTTACCTGCTTGGAGCCATCGCCCTGGCCGCCCTTCTTCGGCCGGGCCGTGCCTCTGACCGCGTCGTCTCAGCCGTCCTCGGATTGATGTGGCTATGCACCGGCGTTCTCTATCACGGCGTCTTCTTCTCGTCGGTAAACAAGGCCGCCTTCGCCTTTGGCGCCTTGTTCGTGGCGGAAGGCGTGGCACTACTCTACACCGGCGTCGTCCGCGATGGTCTTCGCTTCGCGATCAATTACGGCTTTCGAGCAGTGATCGGCGCGGGGTTTATTCTCTACGCGTCTCTCGTCTATCCGCTGATCAGAATCGCGACGCGGCATTCTTGGCCGGCCTTACCGATGTTCGGCGTAGCGCCGTGCCCCGTCACGATTTTCACCTTCGGCCCGTTACTTATGACAACCCGCCGCTTCTCTTACTGGCTTCTAGTGATCCCCTTCATCTGGTCACTCATCGGCGGTAGCGCTGCTATCCTCCTAGACGTTCGGCAGGATTGAATGCTTCTGGTTAGTGGTCTCATTGCCGTTCCGGTCATCGTCCTCAGGGACCGCCATGCACGGGGGCGGTAGCCGGCGAGGCCAGCCTGACGTCCTCAGTCGAATCGCGTCCATGATCGCGGCGATTAGCAGTGACCGCGCGGCTTGAGTGGCTCCGAAAATCTCGCGATGGTCGGGTTTTTAGTCGTCTGCGCCGCTGCAAGCCTCTGCAGGACGGGTACGAAGGTCAGTGATCACTTTGTGGGAATCTATGTGGTACCTTGATCGACGAGTTGGGCGCTGTGCGCCTCGCTATTGGCCGCGTGATATACTTTTCGAGAATTTCCCGCAGCGACAGGGAAGCCTACGCCGTTAAGGGCTTTGCTGGCGTCTGCAGCCTACGCTGCCGATGAGACCTCGCACAAAAGGGATCACCAAATGGCAATAGCGCGACAAATACGTTGGATGTGGAAAGGAATGGAGGTCACGCTGGGCATGGATGTCGCCGGCGATGGTCCAACAGTTGTCTTACTGCCGGCTCTGAGTTCGATTTCAACGCGCGAAGAGATGCGCCCACTCCTTGATAGGCTCACACCGAGTTTCCGGGTTGTGACAGCTGACTGGCCGGGGTTCGGCGACCAGGCGCGCCCGAGAATCGATTGGACGCCACAGGCGCTTTCCGCTTTTCTCGACTGGTTTTTAGGCGAGATGGTGGGGCCGCCGTACAGCATTGTCGCTGCTGGTCACGCGGCGGGCTACACCCTGCAACACGCCGTGTCTAAGCCCGGCACGATCGAGCGTCTCGCTCTGATCGCCCCGACGTGGCGCGGCCCGTTCCCAACAATGATGGGGGCCAACGCCCTTCGTTCGCCCACGTCCGCGCTGCCGTCGATCACCGCGGCATCGGCCCGCTCCTCTATCGGCTCAATGTCAGTCGGGTCGTCGTTGCAAAAATGGCGAAAGAGCACGTCTACAGCGATCCCGATTGGCTAACCGGTGACCGTCTGGAGGCAAAGCTCACCGTGACCCGCGCACCGGGCGCCAGACATGCTTCGGTACGCTTCGTGACCGGTGGTCTTGACCTTGTGGCAGATCGTGCCGCTTTCCTCGACCTTGCCCAGCAGGCGAAGACGCCAATCCTTGCGGTTTACGGCGATGAGACGCCGGCAAAGTCACGCGCCGAAATGGAAGCACTTTCCGTCCTGCCCAACGTCAGCGTCAACCGCCTACGAACCGGAAAATTGTCGATCCATGAGGAACTTCCAGACGCAGTCGCGCATGTCATCTTGCCGTTCMTCAGCGAATGATTCTGGAGCGACCGAGAATGAAACCCCAGCTGAAAGTTCGTCAGCGTTTCGTTACTTCTTCACGGCGACAATCAGCGGATTATCCTTGGCAGCTCTGCTGTGGCCGACCAGAGCTTTGACGCTCGCTGGTGTTCTTATTCCGGCCGAGATGGCCGAGATCGGCAGCGATCCCGGCTTCGCCGCGATAGCGCTCATGGCCGCGAGCGGATAAAGAGGCGCGCCAAATTAAGTTTGAAGGTCGCCGACTTCCGAGATGGGTCAATCGCGTCGATTTTCCCCTCAGCCAGTGACTTCCGGTCTGCATCGGACTCCGGACATGTTGCTACGCGGCGCCGTCGGGCTCGATGGGCCAGCTGCTGACTCATGCACTGAAGCAAATAGTTACCACTTCGGCACTCACAGTGTCGGTAGAGGAGCCGTCCGCAGTTTCATGAACGGAGTCCGAGCTCGTCAGTCAAGGTTCGACGACCTGCGAGGTGCTACAGCTATGAAAAGCCAATTGCCATGCGGGCTGCAGGCGATCGCAGCGCCTGTCATCTCTCGCTACAGAGGCTATGGTTGACGGAGAGGACCGAACAATGATCGGCATGCCAAACGCCACCTTCTGGCAGACACCGCTGGCCGATCTAACGCGGCAGCTCGGCGCGAATACCAATGGATTGAGCTCGGTCGAGGCGGCGGCACGCCTGAAGCGCTATGGCGCCAACAGGCTAGAGGTCCAACGCCGCTTCTCGCTGCTGCGCAAGATTTTGAGCCGGTTCCGCAATCCGTTGGTATTGATATTGCTCGCCGCGGCCACAGTCTCCGCGTTTACCGGCGACATTGCCAGCCTGATAATCATTTCGGCCATGGTGCTATTCAGTGTTCTGCTCGACAGCGTGCAGGAGTACCGGGCCGAACAGGCCGCCGATCAGCTAAAGATCTCGGTGGCGCTGAAAGAGCAGGCTCTGCGCGATGGCCGGGAGATCACCGTTCGCGCCGATCAACTCGTTCCTGGCGACGTTGTCGTGCTCGCCGCCGGAGACCTAGTGCCGGCAGACGGCAGGGTCATTGAGGCCCGAGATTTCTTCGTCAACGAGGGTCTGTTGACCGGAGAATCCTATCCAGTTGAAAAGCGCGCCATGCCCGACGGTATTGCCGACATCAACGTCGCGCAGGCTGCCAATGCCGCCTTTATGGGAACCTCGGTTGTCAGCGGCTCGGCCAAGCTTCTGCTTTGCGCAACCGGGGACAGGACGCAACTCGGCGAGATCAGCGCTACGCTCCGACACACACCGCCCCCCGCGGCGCTGGAGAAGGGCGTCTACGAGTTTGGCATTCTGATTGTACGGCTGACCATATTACTCGTTCTGTTCGTTCTGCTGGTGAACACGTTATCCCATCGCCCGTTACTGGAGAGCTTCCTGTTCGCCATTGCACTCGCGGTCGGCCTGACGCCGGAACTGTTGCCAATGATTGTATCGGTTACGCTTGCGCGCGGCGCGCTACGCATGGCCACGCAAAAAGTAATCGTGAAGCGCCTAGCGGCGATCCACGACCTCGGCAGCATGGACGTGCTGTGCACCGACAAGACCGGCACCCTCACCGAGGCAAAGATTGCGCTGATCCGACATATAACCCTGGCGGGGACTGACAGCGCGCGCGTGCTCGAACTCGCCTGGCTCAACAGTCATTTCGAGAGCGGGTTGCGCAGCCCGCTTGACACCGCAATTCTGGAGCACGAACTGCATGCCGCTTCTGAATGGACAAAGATCGATGAAGTCCCGTTCGATTTCGAACGCCGCCGTGTTTCGGTTCTGATAGAGCGCGCGGGGCGCAGGATTCTCGTGGTCAAGGGCGCCCCCGAGGACGTCTTGAAACTATCCAGTCGCTATGAACTTACCGACGAAAGCGATACCCAACCGCTTGATCCCGCCGCGATGGCACGTGCCACTGCGCAATTCCAGGCGCTTGGCGAAGAAGGCTTTCGCGTGCTTGGCATCGCCTGGCGTGAGGAACCTGCCACGCAGAGTCATGTTGCGGTACTCGACGAAAAGGATTTCGTATTCGCCGGCTACGCCGCATTTCTGGATCCGCCCAAAGCCAGCGCGGGAGCTGCGATCGCGGCGTTGGAGCGCAGCGGCATCGGCATCAAGATTCTCACCGGCGACAATGAGCGCGTGACCCAGTACGTTTGCGGTCAACTTGGAATTCCGGTCGAAGGATTGCTTACAGGGACGGAGCTTTCGTCGCTCAGCGAAGACGCATTGAGCGCGCGCATCGAGGCGACTAATCTGTTTTGCCGGGTCACGCCTTCGCAAAAGAACCGGATCATTCTGGCGCTGAAGCGTCGCGGTCATGTGGTAGGGTATCTCGGCGACGGCATCAATGACGCGCCCTCGCTTCATACCGCCGATGTCGGCATGTCTGTTGATGGCGCGGTCGACGTCGCAAAGGACGCGGGGGATATCATCCTTCTCGACCATGATCTGGCGGTGGTCGAACGCGGTGTGCGTGAAGGCCGCCGAACCTTCGGCAATATCATGAAGTATATCATGATGGGCACCAGTTCGAATTTCGGCAACATGTTCTCGATGGCAGGCGCCTCTTTGATGCTACCGTTTCTACCGATGCTGCCGATTCAGGTGCTGCTCAATAATCTTCTCTATGACCTGTCTGAGGTTCCGATCCCGATGGACGAGGTTGACGATGAGTTACTGGCTCAGCCCCGCCATTGGGATATCAAGTTCATTCGTAATTTTATGCTTGTACTTGGATCTGTGAGTTCGATTTTTGACTTCTTGACGTTCGGCCTGTTGTTGTGGGTTTTCAACGCGACGGAAACGTTGTTCCAAACTGGCTGGTTCGTGGAGTCGCTGGCAACCCAAGTGCTCGTCATTTTCGTGATTCGTACCAACGGCAATCCGTTGCGCGGCCGGCCCAATCCTGTTCTCGCGGCAACGTCGCTCGCCATTGTGGCCGTTGGAATCGGGTTGCCCTATACCGCAATCGGCCGGTGGTTCGGCTTCGTCCCGCTGCCGCTTGCGTTTTTGGCAGCGCTATGCGCAACGGTCGCTTGTTATCTGGTACTCGCCGAGGGCGTGAAGCGCTGGTTCTATCATCGTTACCCACCACATGGAGTGACACGTTCGCCCATCCTGCGATCGCAATTCCCGTTGACCGGGACCTGATCCAATCATGATTTCGCTTCGGTAACTTTGTTGATTTTGGCACCTCCGACGCATGTCCGTTCCGGGTGTGCGCCGTGACAAGGCGGCGCTTTCCAGTGGGTGCAAGTCCCACCCGGCAACCGCTCCAGCCTGAAGCAATCGGAGCAGTCATGGAGGTAACGAAGTGGCTGAAGCCCTCGATTAGCGTGTCACGAATTGGTGACAGCGCGAGTGTGCAGGCCGTAACGCGAGTGAACGCCGAGCAAGCCTCGAAAAGGGCGATGCGCAGGCCGACCCGACGACCCTTTCGGGGAAGGCTGGCACGGCTGGGGAAATGAGCGAAGTAGTACGCCCAGCCGCTGCGCCGGGTAGTGGCGACAGCACGTACACAAGGAAAGCGTACGCAACACGGGACGCCCCACGGCGTGCTCAGGGATGATCAACCGGACGCCCGCGAGGGACAGGCCGGGCGCCGTGGGGATGCGGAGAGGTTCGCAGTACCAGTGAAACCGGGTAACGCCGGGGGAGGGAAGGGACCTCAGTTCTAGACGAACGCAAGACGTAGTGAGGGACCTGGGGATTGGGCAACCGATAACTCCGAAGAGTGTTCAGAAACTGCAGACGGCGTCGCACGCGAAAGCGAAGGCAGAAGCCGGCTACCGCTTCTACGCCCTGTACGACGAGATCAGCCGCGGGGACATCCTGGCCCATGCCTATGCCCAGTGCCGCTCCAACAAAGGCGCACCGGGTGTGGACGGTCAGGACTTTGCGGATATCGAAGCCTACGGGGGTGCAGCGGTGGCTTGGCGAACTGGCTATTTCATCGGAGCTCTCGTCGTATCGCAGAAGCGTAGCAGGCGGCTCTTTCAGACCGACAGCACAATCAGCCGCGGAACCTCATCACGACATCGGAAGAACGGAAATGACAAAACCCGGAGACCGCAACCAGCTTGTCTGGTCCGGCTCTCCGGTTTGTTACGAGGACTGTGCAGGACTAGGCAGCCTTGCCGGGCGCCGTGGCCTTATCCGATACTGGGTTCGCGCTCGGTGGAGTTCCTGTCTTGATATCGATGGTCTTGGTGGTCTTCACAGCCTTGGCGGGCTTCTTGATAGCAAGATGCAGCACGCCCCTGTCGAAATGAGCTTCGACGCCTCCGTCTTCCGGCTCGAAAGGCAGAGACATCGATCGATAGAAGGAGCCGTAGCTGCGCTCCTCGACATGCCAGTTCTTTTCGTCTTTCGTGCTCTCCGCCTTTTTCTCGCCGGAGATGACTAGCTGGTTGCCGTCCAGGCTGACCTTGATATCTTTCTCGTCCACGCCGGGAAGTTCGGCGGTCACTTCGAAGGCATCCTTGGTTTCAGCCACATTGATTGCCGGCGCGCCTGCCCCAATACTGGGAGAGGACGAACCCTGATTGAAAGCGCGAAGCGCGTCTTCCACTTCACGTCGCATGGCCCTGAACGGGTCGAACGCAGGTTCCTGGCTGGTAGTCCACAATCTCGGAAGGCTCATCTGCTCTCTCCCTCAGGTTGAAGAAATGTCCGAAATTCTGCTCCGCCCGCTCGCGTCGGCCTTGATGTAGCGCAAAAAGGCTGGGTTATTTCGAAGCGGAAGGCCGGCCATGGCGATGAAAGAGAACACGTCAACGACGTTGATCTAATGACACTCGACGAGCTTGCATCGCTGCACTGAAAGCCGCCAGGCGCGAGCGCATTCAGTCGCAGCGGGCTAATACCAGAGGCCAAAGATCCATTTCGCGCCGAGGACGGTCTCCCAGACTGCCGCCAATTCGACTGTCAGCACAACGACGCTGGCCAGCAGTGCGATCGAGAGCAGGAGTCCGTCCTCTTCGAGATAAGCCAGCGAGATCAGCGCGATCACCAGGGCGGGAACGACGTTGCTGTGTCATTCGGCCTGCAATATTGACCCCCTAAGCCGGGGGATCGGCGTCCAAAATTTGCAGACGATGACGTAATTGCGGTCGGCGCTCGTGGCAGACAAGCTCCGTTATCGTTGAGCCCTCGCAATCAAATGATTCGAAGGAGCTCCCATGAAGCAGTACGTCGGGCTGGACGTCTCACAGAGAGAAACCGCTG
>NZ_JBFRFR010000088.1:0-30414 GCF_052114925.1 Bradyrhizobium sp. 2TAF36
AGGTAGACCAAGGCGGCTGCTATCATCGCCAACCAGATCAAATGAAAGATACGGACCGACCACAACGAGGCAGGGATTTTCCGGAGCCTAAGCCTTCGCGTCTGGAGGAAGTATGCGAGCGATCTCCGGGAAATCATCAAAAAGCTCGGTCGGCGGCTCCATTGAAGCCCAACGTGACGCCAATGCGTCGGCTTAGTTCCGAACTTCGGATGAAATCTCCGTGACGTCCGTCTGATGATTTCTTGGAATCCTTCGCCGTACCCAGGTTGACAGCAGCACCATGCGGGCTTTTATTCGCGCCACGGGGATGTGCGATCTCCCCGCGAGACGTCATGCCCAAGAATCGCGTCCTGATCACCAAGGGCGCAGCATGTCAGCATCGTACACCACCCGACAGACTGTCTCGATTGATAGGCACGGCGGCCGCGCCGACGCTCATCGATGTGCGCATCGACGAGGATTTTTCGGCCGACCCGCGCCTGATTCCTGGCGCCGTGCGGCGCTCGCATCTCGACGTCCAGGATTGGGCGTCCCGCCTGATGGCCCAGTCCGTCGTCGTGATCTGCCACAAGGGCAAGAAGCTCAGCGAAGGCGCCGCGGCGTGGCTGCGGTGCGGCAGGGTCGCTGCCGAGATCCTCGCGCATGTTCTACGACGACCTCAAGCAGTTGAACGCCGGTTTCCTGCTCTACGACGCGTTCTACCGATGGTGCCGCGACGGGACCAAAGAGACGCACATCTGGCCGATCAACAAGGTCAGGTGAGGCCGGAGGCAGGACGACTTCTGGGGCGGGGACAACCAGGAGATCAGACATGCGAACATCGACGATTCATAGGGCAGCGCTCTTCGTTTCGCTTGCTGCAGGGCTCTCCCCCGCCCACGCCCTGACCCAGGAAGAGCTGGTCGCCAAGATCCAGGCTGCCGGCTACTCGCAGGTGAAAGACGTCAAGTCCACGGCCGAAGGCATCACCGCCAAGGCAGTGAAGGACGGAAAGCCGGTGACGCTCATCATCGACAGCAGCGGCCAGATCAAAGAACGAAACTGACGTGGAGGAGTACGATGAAACGCACAGTCTGGCCCCTCATCGTGATCGGCCTCGCTCTCGCCTACCTGCCTTTCGTCCACATGGCACGCGCGCAAGCGATCGATTGGCAAGAGGTCGACGAGACCCTCGGCAGGAAGGCCGCGGTCTCCGACGACGTCCATCGCTACCTCTTCCCGCGCAGCGACCTATCGGTGACCTTGGGCGGCGTGACGATCAAGYCGGCGCTGGCGCTGGGCGGCTGGGTTGCACTCAAGCCCGGACACGGCGCGATGGTCATGGGCGACCTTGTGCTGCTCGAGACCGAGATCAATCCCGTGATGGCGAAGATGATCGCGAACGGCCTCGAGATCACCGCCGTGCACAACCATCTGCTGCGCGCGAGTCCGGCGACGTTGTACATGCACGTCGCCGGCCACGGCGACCCCGTCAAGCTGGCCTCCGCGATCCACGATGCGTTGGCCGAGAGCAAGACGCCTTTGACCGTCGGGGCGCCGGCGAGCCCGTCGCCGGCCGTCGATCTCGACACGGCGAAGCTCGACCAGATCATCGGCGTCAAAGGCCGGGCCAACGGCGGCGTCTACCAGTTCATCGTGAGGCGGCGCGACCCGATCACGCAAGAGGGCATGCCATTGCCCCCCGTCGGTCCTATGGGTGTGGCGATCGGCATCAATTTCCAGCCCACCGGCGGCGGGAAGGCCGCCATCACGGGCGACTTCGTGTTGACCGGCGACGAGGTCAACCCGGTCATTTTGGCGCTGCGGGCGCACGGCATCGAGGTGACCGCGCTGCACAGTCACATGCTCGATGAGCAGCCGAGGTTGTTCTTCATGCACTTCTGGGYGAACGGCGACGCCGTGAAGCTTGCCGAGGGTCTGCGCGCGGCCCTCGACAAGACTGCCAGCACGAAGGGTTGAGCCAAAGATCGAGCGAATGAGCCGCCTGTTTCTTTACGAAATCAAGCCTTGCCGTTCGATCCGAAGTCGATCAGCGGCATCTCGGAAACAAGGTGGAGGGCGGAGGGGCGGGATGGGTGATTTTTCCTACTCGCCGCGCGACCGGCGGCTCATCAGCCAGTGGGCCGCCGATCATACGACGACGCTCGACGAAGGCCGCCCGGTGCTTCTTGAGCGACGGCTCCCAAGCCGAAGACCGAGCCCCGCTCGTCGCGGTGAGGCGCCGCCTACTTGAGCCGCCTCGCCCCGGCAGAACGGAATTGGGATTGCAGTCTCGACTTCAGATTCCCGATCCGCTCCAGAGCTTCAGAGAGCATTCGGCGAGACGTCCGCCATGCCCCGGTGGACTCCAGATAATCCATCATTCGTCGCCAGTATCCGTAGCCCCAGGCGAAGAGAGGGATCGACAGCAATTTCTTCTTGTTCAGCTGAAAAAGTCTTTCGACGACGGTCAGCTTCAGGACTTCCGCGGCAATGAAGACGATCGCTCCCGGGAGAAAATGGCCGGTACCGAGCAGATAGGCACTGAGGGGCTTAGCTGGCTCCAATATGACGACGGGCACCGCAAATAGAGCGAAGGACTGATAGGGCCCCAACGACGTTACCCAACGCCGAACCCGTTCCAGCAGCCTCTTTTTGCTGAGCCATGCGGTGATCGGTTCCGTGACCGCCGAGAACAGCGCATCGACGGCAAAATAGATGGCAGCGATAGCGAAGATCGGTGTATTCCAGACGCGCGCCATTGGATCCTCCGACCTGAGAAGGCAAGGCTCACGAAGCCAAGACGTTCCACGGGGCAGTCCTGCGGGTGCGCCTACCGGCGAGAGGTAAGGGTTGGACCCGGAGATTTTGCTTGATCGGCGGGGCCGCTCTGCAGCGCCGCTCGCCGTTCGGCTACGGCATGATCGAACAGTTCAAGGACCAGTCCGAATGCGGCCAGGTCATCCTGTTCGATCGCTCCATCATCGTAGCACTTCAGGGTTTCGCCGATGATCGCGTCGACTTCCTGTTGCGATGTTAGAATGTCCTGTTCCGACCCTGCATCGCGAAGCTCCGAGACCACGGCGAGAATCCGGTTGCGATGGCTGGTGGTGTCGTCCCGCTCGTCCCGGTTCAGATAGCGACGCAGCCAGGCGGCGGCCGAACCGATCCCGGAAAGAAGAAGCAAGGCGAACCAAAAGTAGTCGCTGTACTTGTCCAGAAAGGTCCGCTCGGTCCCGTTGATGACCGCTGCGGCGCCCCGGTGCACGGAGGGCTCCGCCTCCTTCTCCGTCTCGGGCTTCGTGATGTGCGCGGCGCCGGCGACACGTTGCGCGATGGAGTCGCGGACAGCGAAAAGCTGCCGGTAGAAGGCCGCCGCCTTGGCTTCCGACAGTTCTTTTCTGGCGAGGATGAGATGGTTGACGCTGATGGTGTCGACCTTGTCCTCGGGCCATGCCGGTTTCGCGTTGAAGACACTGCCCGGAATTTCCTCAGCTTCGTAGCGGGCGTTGTTCAGAGCGATCGCCTCGGATGCTTCGACCGGAAGGAACTTCGGAGCTCCGCGCGATCGCGAAGTCGCGGCGATCGCGGCGGCAGTGATCTTGCTGTCGAGCGGACCGACGGCGAGATAGGCATCGAGGGTGGCGTCTTGCGCAAGTTTTTCGATTTCTTCGGTCCCGAATTGGACGGTCGCTACCTTGTCCGGCTCCACTCCGGAGCCCACCAGAATGGTCCGTAGCAGTGCGAGGTTGGCTCCGGTCCTTCCGATGATGCCGACCTTGCGACCCGCCAGATCGGCGATCTCTCCGATCCTGCCGCTGGCCTTCTTTTTGGAGTCTTTGCCTGGTCGCCCGGAGGGCGACCACAGGACAACGTAGTTCTTCCGCAGGACGGCCAGTGTCTGCGCGTCGGCAGGCATGCTAAGGTCGCCGCGACCGATTGCCAGGTCGGCCTTGCCGGCGCCCAGCAGAGCCATGGATTCGGCCGCTCCTTCCGTCGTGATCGGGGAGAGCTTGACCATCCTGCTTTCCTCGTCGAAAGCCCCGGCCATCGCTTGGACCACCTGATGGTCGTCGCTGCCTGCGGGTCCGACGGCGATCCGGAGGGTCTCGGGCTGCAAGACGTAGAAGAGGGCGGCCGCAGCGGCGCCGAAAACAGCAAATCCCAGAGCCAGCACGATCAATAGCCTTCGTTGGCGTCGATCGTGAGCATTCCTGACTGGATCGGACGGTGACATTAGCAGAACCTATGTGAACAAACGCCTGCTTGGAGCTACAAGTTCGCCGCCGGGAACTTGGGCGAACAAGCGTCCGATCGGATTGTTCCGTAAGCGCGAGAACGAGTTCACGAAGGGCCGGGATTCGACTGCGAAAGAATCCCTCTTCGCGCGCCGATGGCGAGCCGGCCTTCGGCGATGAGCACGTCAAGAGGGGACGACGAGGGCCGCGAGACTCTCGGCGGCCGGAGAATAGGCTTTTGCCGGGCAGCGATTCCCCTCGCCTTCAGAACCCATGAGCAATCTTACCAAGCTGGCGCTGACGTGGGCCGCGGCCGTATGCCGTCGCCACGCAGAGATACTGCTGCTCCGACTAGTCGAACTGYGTCGCCGCGACGGGTCGGAAGACCCATTCACGCCATACCGTCAACAGGGCCGCCATGACGACCGGCCCGAGGAATAGGCCGATGAGTCCGAAGGCTGCCAGGCCGCCGAAGATGCCGACGAAAGCGAACAGAAAGGGCAAGCGAGCCGAACCACCTACCAGCACCGGCCATACAAAATGATCGCCGGCGAGCATGATCACCGCTCCCCAGCAGAAGACGCCCGCCGCCGCGGCTTCGTTTCCGTTCGATATCAAGGTGAGCGCCGCCGCGGAAAAGGCCGCCCAGGCCCCGAAAGGAAGCATCGCAAAAGCGGTAGTGAATATGGTGAACATGACCGCGTTTGGCACGCCCGCAACGAGATAACCGACGCCAATCAAAAGTCCCTCACCGACCGCGACGACGACCGTACCGTTCACCGTGCCGCGGATGGAATCGACGATCTTCTCGACCACGCCTTCGCCGGGATGGCCAAGGATTCTTTCGCTTGTTTCCAGAAAACGGCTGGCGACCGAGCGGCCGTTGCTGAGCAGGACAAAAAGGGCGACTAGCGAAAAGAACAGCATGAACATGCGATGCAGCAATTGGCCGCCCAAGGTGTTGAAGAGATCCGACGCGCTGTCGGCGCTGGTCGCTTTCAACCAGCCGTTGGCCGCCTGCGGATCCGAAAGATTGGCTCGCCACCACTGCTGCGCGATCTCCGCCGCAATCGGGAGGCGGGCGATCCAATCGGGCACTTCGATGCCGCTCTCGCGGGCCTTCTTCAGCCAATCCGCGATGTCCCCGCTTTGCTGCGCTACCTGGTAGATTGCGAGGGACATGGGTGTGAACAGGATGATGGCAACGAAGCACGTGAAGGCGAACGCGGCCCAGCCGGATGGGCCCGAGGTCAGGCGTGTCGCGAATGCTGTGTAGAGGGGCCACAGAGCAATGGCCAATATGGTGGCCCATATCAACGCGGAGAGAAAGCCTGCGGCGGTCCAAAGGGAGAGCGCGACGATTGCTAGAGCGAACACGACGCGCGCGTTCTTGCGTGCGTCCGATCCAAGTGGCAACGGCTTATGCCCCGGTTTCGCCGGGGCCTTCTCCTTGGAATCGACCGACTTTAACCCGCTCGGTTTCTTTCGGCTCACCCTTGGATTTGCCCGTCCCACGTTTTCCTACTTCCTTGGTTGCGCCGAGAAGCGGAGCACGCCTCGCCGGCATCGGATTACCCGGGGTCGGTAGACTGCGTGGAAGCGGAGGGCTGCAGGCGCGCCAACGAACGGAGCACCTCCTGCTAGACCGGAGAGCGAGCGTCAAAATCCTGCTCGCTCTCCGCGACGACCTGCCTACTTCTTTTCCGGCACCCAGGTGGTGCTGGCTCTATCATATTTGAATCCCGGCGCGCCCTTCAGCTCGTCCTTAGTTTCGTCGAGGGTCAGCCACCACTTATCGTTCTTCTTGGCTGTCTTGACTGCGGTGAACGGCACGATGACATCCTTCTCGCCGGCACCGAGAAATCCGCCGACGCCGATCACCAGTCCCGTGATCTTGCCCGATTTATCGACGAGGACGTCGTCGATCTCCCCGATCTTGCTTTCCTTCGGGTCGTACACGGCCTGCTTGTAGTAATTCGTCACCGTCCAACTTTCCGTCGGCGCCGCCGTCAGCACGGTGGTCGCCGCGAATGAGCCGGTTGCCATCGTTGCCGCCAGCAGACATCCGATTGCGAAATCTTTCTTCATATCCGAACTCCTTGATCAGTAGTGGGGCCCATCCAACGGGAGAAAGTGGCAAATGTTCCGACGATGGAACGTCGCCGCTCGCTGCGCAGTTGAGGAGGTCAGGAGCTGCTCATGAGCCTCAAACGACGGATCGAAAACCTCGGACCCTACCAATCGCTGTTTCTGTTGGCGGTGCCAACGGCGACGGTAGAGCCGTTGAAATTGGTCGCGGTCGCGATTGCCGGGGAGGGTCACTGGATCGCCGGGACTGCCATGATCGTGACGTGCTATCTGCTCAGTCTGGTGGTGGTCGAACGGCTCTTCGTCATCGTCAAGCCCAAGCTGCTGACCATTCCGTGGTTCGCGAAGCTCTGGACGACAATCCTCGCTGTGCGCACATGGGCCGCCGCATCTTTCCGGCGGCTGCGTGAAGGGACGAGTTGAATGGCTGCTTCGTCAGTGCAGGTCGATCTCGACGGCGATCCTGACGAGGTCCGAATGGCTTTTGGCGCCGAGTTTGGGCGCCGAGGTCGTGTTGGCGACGGTCTTGTAGGAGATGCCGAGTTCCGACGCGACTTCCGATATCCGGTCGCCCCGGCCTAACAGCCGCAGTATCTCGAGCTCGCGTGCACTCATCTGCGTCAGGGGGCTGGCCTTGATCGCCGCGCCCGCGAAGGTCGTCGCTTCGGCCAGTCGGGGGGAGACGAAGCGTTCGCCCGCGGCCACTTTCCGGATCGCCTTGGCCAGGATACGGGGATCGTCGCTCTTCGAGACATACCCCTGAATGCCCATCTCGACGGCGCGCGCCACGAAGGCAGGATCATCACTCACGCTGAGCATGACGATCCGGGCGGCCGGGTTATCCTTGCGGATCCGGCGCGTCAGTTCGAAGCCCGTCAGATCGGGGAGCCTGAGGTCCACGACAGTCACGTCCGGATGCTTCTGCAGGAATGCCCGATGACCCGTCTTCGCGTCGAAGGCCTCCTCGATCTCAACGGAAGGGTCCGATGCGAACAGAGCGCGGCATCCCGATACGACGACAGGATGGTCGTCGACGATCAGCACTCGAACGACCGATTTTGCCTTATCCTGCACCAACGATTCCTCGATTCACACGACGGTAACGCCGCGGGGGCCTCATTGGTTCGGAATTGCCCGAACAGAAGATGAGGCATCTGCGCTCGAAGGAGCACGAATTGCACAAGATCTGGAGCGTACTTTCCTTCCGGCAGCGGCCGCTGTTGCCGATCGCCGCAATGATCCTCAGCGCATTGATGTCCGGAGCGGTCGCACTTCTCGTCTTCTCGCCGGACCAGTTCGAGTACGAAAACGAGCAGGAAGCCGGCTCCGCTCGAGCGGTCGCGAACGCTCTCAACGCGGCACTGAAGGCTCCCCGCAATCCCGAGGAGATGCTCGACGCTTTCGGCACCAATCTCGGAAACGTCGAGGCGGTCGGGTATCTTCCTGGGGGCACGGCTGCGCCCAAGCGCACCGCGCGCTTTAACGGCAGTAAGGTGCCGGCCTGGTTCGTCTCGAACCTCGCCATTTCTGACCTCGCGAAGAGCTATCCGATCGACATAGGGACTGTCCGGGTCGGCGCTATCGCGTACTCCCCGGACTTGTCGGCCGACATTTGGGAAAAATGGATGGGCTTTCTGGCGATCATCTCAACCGGCTCGCTGCCGATGCTGTTTGCCACGTTCGGCACGCATCTGGTTGCCGGAAGGACGATCCGCCCGATGGAGCGACTGGGCGCCGGCCTCACCCGGATGCGCGAGGGCGACTACGATGCGGTCATTCCTCTCACCGGTCCGCCAGAGATCCAACAGTTCTGCCGGGAGGCCAACCGCCTCGCTGCAATCCGCGCCAACGTCGCGGCACTCTCGGAAAGCGCGCCCGAGAGCAGCGCGCCATTGCAAGGCTTGGTCGAGGCGGCCGAAGCCCTGCAGCAGGCCAACAAGCGTATCCTTCAAGGATTGAGTCCGCTCTACCTCGAGGAACTGGGTCTGTTCGGAAGCCTCGAGGCGCTGTTGCGCGACGCACGCGGCGGCGAGCCGAGCGATCTCGGTGATTTCACGCTTCGAATAGACGGCGCCGGTCGGATTATTCGGGTTGGAGAACAGAAAGACGCGCGCGCCGTCCTCGAACGCGGCTCGGAGTTGCGCAAGATCGAGACCGGCTTCAATCGAGCCGCTGAGATAGTCCATCGTCACCGGCACCGGATAGCCTCCGAAGAATTCGACAAGTTTCCGGTTGGCGAAATAGTCCGGCTGAACGATCGCGACCCTGTCGCCTGCAGCGACGCGACCGCCAGAAACAGCGCGCCTTGTGTGCCTGGCGTAACGATTGTGCCATCGTCGGCCGAAACCGGTGCGCCCGTGAACGCTGCAAGCGCGTCAGATAGTTCGGCCCGGATGTCGGCCGAACCGCGATATTCCGTGTAAGCCTAGTCCTCCAATTGCGAGCGCGTCCGAGAAACGACTGCGAGGCAAGGACGGCCAGAGATGGCGCTAGACCGGCTTGGCCGATGGTGAATGTAAACGTCGCTCACTCATCGGTTGGGAGATGGTCCGACAAAACC
This sequence comes from Bradyrhizobium sp. 2TAF36, assembly GCF_052114925.1. Classification (NCBI taxonomy): domain Bacteria; kingdom Pseudomonadati; phylum Pseudomonadota; class Alphaproteobacteria; order Hyphomicrobiales; family Nitrobacteraceae; genus Bradyrhizobium; species Bradyrhizobium sp. 2TAF36. The sequence continues at coordinate 8,866 of NZ_JBFRFR010000088.1, forward strand.
GCTGATTAAGAGACGAATGAGTTTGCTGCATAATCAACTTCCGTTCGACAAATACGTTGTCCAGCATTACCGTCATGGCGCGACGAATCGAAAGCCCGAGGCGCCATTCCGAATGACGCAATCATGATTCATGCAGCATTGCCTGTATGCGCCGCGCCACCTCTGCGAGACGATAAGGCTTCGCGATGATCGGGAACTCATCCACTGCATTCTGCCGCTCTAATATCTCTCTTGCATAGCCTGAAGTCAGCAGGATCTTTATGCTTGGCTTGACTCGCTTAACTTCGCGTGCAAGCTCGACACCGCTCATGCCGCTCGGCATTGCGACATCGGTGAACAGGAATTCAAAATCCTGCTCGGCCTGTAACATTTTAAGTGCGTCGGTGGCATTTCCGGCGGAAGAAACCTGATAGCCGAAAATGGCCAACATCTCCGAAGTGACCTTCAGAAGATCCTCGTTGTCGTCGACCACAAGGATACGCTCCGAACCTGTCGGCATGGCTTGAGTCTGGCTGGCTTCTTCCTCCGCGTCAGGTCCTTGCGCGGCTCTGGGCAGATACAGAGCGATCGTGGTTCCCACGCCCGCCGTGCTGTCGACCGCGATGTGCCCTCCAGACTGCCGGACAAAGCCGTAGACCATGCTGAGGCCGAGTCCGGTCCCCTTGCCGACCTCCTTGGTCGTGAAGAATGGCTCAAACACCCGATCGCGCACCTCGGGGGACATCCCGCATCCGGTGTCGGTAACCGACAGCATGACGTATGGTCCGGCCGGGCAACCTGCAACGGCGTCCTCCTCGACAACGATGTTCTGCGTCGCGATCTCAAGTACGCCACCATCAGGCATAGCATCCCGCGCATTGAGTACCAGGTTGAGAAGTGCGGTTTCCAGCAGCGCCGGATCGACGTGGCATAGCCACAACCGATCATCGGTCCGCAGCGTGATCTTGCATCCGGCTCCAACAGCCTGACGAATGAGTCCTTGAAATTCACCGATGAGCTGGTTCGCGTTGACGAGCTTTGGATTCAAGGTCTGGCGCCGTGAAAAGGCAAGAAGCTAAAAGGCAAGAAGCTGCGCCGTCAGCTTTGTCCCTCGATCAATGGCATGGCGAGCGACTGCGGCGAACTGGCGGATCTTAACAACATCCCCAGCCGTCTCAATGAGTTCGAGGTTACCGGAGACGACCGTGAGCAGATTATTGAAGTCATGAGCAACACCGCCCGTGAGCTGGCCGACGGATTCCATTTTCTGGCTCTGGTGAAACTGCTCCTCGATCTGGCGGCGCGCCTCCAACGCATGCTTGTGCTCGGTGATATCGCGAAGAAAGATCGCGAAGCCCTGGCTGGAGGGGAAAGCATTGATCGCGCACCAGATATTTTGACGCGGACAAAACGCTTCGACGAATGCCGGCCGCTGTTCCGACATCGCCTCCCCGATCTCGCGCAAGATCTCCCTATCGGGCTCGCCTTGAAACAGCTCGGACAGCCTCATGCCGACGATACCGCGGCCCTCGGCAAAAAGGGCCCAAGCCGGCCCATTGAGATAGGTGACACGCCAATCCCAATCGACGATGAGCACGCTGTCGTTGGTGCTCTCAAAGATCGTGGTGATCCGCACAGCGGCCTCCTCAGCGGCCTCCTTCGCCTTGGACAATTCCTGCTCGCGATGCTCTAGCGCGTTCGCCATGGTATTGAACGCGTCGCCAACGTGCACAATTTCCGAAGTACCGCTGGTAGCCACACGTCGGGCAAAGTCGCCGAGCCGCCATTGGTTCGCGGCGTCAACCAGTTGCCCGAGCGGGCGATGGATGAACCGACGGGCGCCCAATGATGTYAGAAGCAACACCAGCGCCGTGCTCAGGACAATCAAGAAGATGTCGCGCCGTGTCTGACGCTGGATCTCATTGAAAGCCAGCGCCTTGTCGAGGCCGAAGCCGACAACAATTGCCCCCAAACTATCCTGCAGGACAGATGAGGCTTCGATCCGCTCTACACCATCGACGTCGACAATATCGAACGCGCCGCTCTGGTCCGGATAATTTTTGCGGGACATTTTTGTGCCAACGAACCGGTCGTTATTAGGATAGCGGGCGAGAAACGTGCCCACGCGGTCCGTGATTGCAAGCGCGGCGCCCGCAGGTACACCCTTTCGAGCGATGTAGTCGGCCAGCCAATCCAAGCCGAGGCTTGCAACGATGACGCCGCCCATCTTGCCATTGCTGGCGTAGAACGGCATCGAAAACTGTATAACTCTTCGCTTGGACGAGAGCCCTAGCGAGTACTCCCCGACCGCAAAGGAATTGGTCCTGAGGACGGTCTCGAAGTAGGCGCGTTTGGAGATGTCAACCGCTTGGCGACCGCCGTCGGTGTGACAGAATGTCAGACCATTCACGTCGGTCACGATAAGAGTGATGAACGCGGGGAATCGCGGCTTCATCGCAGCGAGATAGGAATCGCACCCAGCGCTGTCTCCCGCCTTTATCGCCGGCAGTTCCGACAGCGCGATCAGGACCTGACGGATTCCCTGGACGATTTGTTGCTGGTCTGCGGCAGCAAGCTTAGCCAGGCTCAACGCCTGATTCTCCACTTCGRCCCGGCGCGCTTCACGCCTGCCGAGTTCACTATAAGCCTGGATTGCAATCGCCGGTAGCAGGGCGACAGCGACCAGCAGAAATAGCCGCGAGAGAAGATTCATATCCGAACCGACCAGCCTTAGAATGCTCGCTCGTGGGGGCAAACCGCCGCGCTGCTCCTCCAACGTCGAATGGATATCGATGCGCTCAAGTTCATCTAATCTCCTGGACAATGGCGGTCCAACAGCGCTCGAAGTTTGGTCAGCAGACATTCCTAGGTCGGCCACCCGCCGAGCGATGTCTCGACCGTACGGCGAAGGTCTGCCCGACTTGCGCCTGTCTGCGCCGCAAAAGCCAATCCCCAACCTATGACAATAGCGAATACCGCGAGCGCGTCCGGATCTGCATTAGGCGGCAGATCCCCATCCTCCTGCGCTGCACGAAAACGTAAAGCCAACCTTTTGCGGCGAGCGTGACGAAGCTTCGTCAACTCTTCTTGAACTTCGGCTTCTTTTGCGTACGCCTGGGAACATTTAACTGAAAGACACCCCGGGGGGTGAGTTCTATCCGTATAGAGGTCTACCAACCCATAGAGCATTGTCTTAACGACCTCGCGTGCCGTGGCTTGGCTCAAGGCCTTTTCATCGACGCGACCAAGGTACGACCTATAGTAATAGTCCAGCACCCGCCTGAAGAGACCCGCTTTACTGTCGAAAGCAAAATAGAGGCTCGCTGGCGCGATCCCGATATCTGAGGTCAGGTCCGCAAGCGATGTCCCCTCATAGCCGTTCTTCCAGAACAGTGCGGTCGCTCCTTTGATCGCTTCATCTATGTCGAAGCTTCTCGGGCGGGGCATTGTCTCGATCTCCTATTCGTTATTTAGCATTCACTCTATTTCGTTGACAAGGGTCACCCTGAATTTTATCGATCACTAAATTATCAATTCAGCATCGGCCACCCCATGTCGTCTGACACCGCGCCTCCGCTACCCCTGCCACGCTATCCGATTGCCACGGCGCTCGCCTTGTCACTGGCAGCCGCCATCGCGCTCGGCATTTCCCGTTTGTCTTACGGGCTCCTGCTGACGCCCATGCGTACCGATCTTGGCTGGTCTTATCTATTAGCCGGCTCGATGAACACGGCCAACGCGCTCGGCTACTTCATCGGTGCGTTGGCCATACCGGCGCTGATGCGCCGCCTCGGCATCTGGCGACTGCTGATCATTGGCTCAGTTTCAACCAGCATATTCATGCTCTTGTCGGGCCTGGTGACCGACGCCACCGCCCTGATCCTGCTGCGCCTTGGCGCAGGCGCAACGAGCGCGTCCGTCTTCGTCATCGGCGGCGTTCTGGCGACCCGACTTGGCTCGATGCACCGCGAGCGGGCCGGGTTCCTGATCGGTCTCTATTACGGCGGAACAGGTTTCGGCATCGCGCTTTCCGCGCTGCTCGTGCCTGCGGCACTTTCCGCCGCGCCGCAGCTCGGCGGTGCACATGACTGGCAATGGGCGTGGCTCGCCCTCGGCGTCACCTGCCTGCTCGCGACTGCCATCATGGCAATGCCGGCAAAGGCGATTGGCGAAATGCCTGCCCATCACGGCAAAAAATCCAATTTTGCCGTGAAAGATTTCGGATTTGCCTTGGCCGGCTATTTCATGTTCGGCGTCGGCTACATCGCCTACATGACTTTCGTGATCACACTGCTCAAGCAGCAGGGCATGCAGGCCGAAACGATAACCTTGTTCTACACGCTGTTGGGGGTGTCGGTCATCCTGTCATCGCGTCTATGGGCGCCGATGCTGGATCGCTTCAAAGGCGGGGAGTCGCTCGCGATCTTCAACACCATCGCAGGCATCGTTTCCATTTTCCCGGCCATGACTTCGGCGGTGCCAGTCGTGTTCTTCTCGGGGCTGGCCTTCGGGATGGTCCTGCTATCGGCGGTCGCATCGACCACCGTGTTAGTGCGGCACAATCTTCCGCAAGAATCATGGTCGTCCGCGATCAGTGTGTTCACGGTGGTATTTGCGTTCGGCCAGATCATCGGCCCCGCCCTGGTGGGATGGATCGCCGACGGCCCGGGCGGTCTGGAACGCGGATTGATCGTATCGGCGGTTGCGCTGTTCATTGGCGCAGCGTTGGCTTCACGGCAGAAGGCGTTGTCCTTGCGGAAATGACGTCGTCGGTTGCTATCACAAAACTGCCCAGGGAAATGTGCATGGGAGCGCAGCATGGTTACAAAGCCGCTTTACACACCCAGAGAGGGTCTGCCATGGGTACGCCGCTGCCAATATCTGTACTCGATTTTTCGCCAATGCGTGACGGCGAGACGGCAAGCGATTCCCTGCGCCGAACCGTCGAGCTGGCGCTGCTGGCCGAGTCGCTGAATTATCGGCGCTTCTGGTTTACCGAGCATCACAATGTGCCGCGCCTAACCAATGCAGCACCGCCGGTCGTGCTCGCGCACATCGCCAGCGTGACGAGATCGATCCGCGTTGGCTCCGGCGGAGTGATGCTGCCTAACCATTCGCCGCTGGTGATTGCCGAACAGTTCGGAACGCTGGCGGGACTGCATCCCGGTCGGATTGATCTCGGGATCGGGCGCGCGACGGGCGGACCCGGTGCGGATTCCGAGATATTCCGGATGCTACGCAAGCCACCCGACGCGCGCGATCGATTCAAGCTCGACCTCGACGAGCTTCTGGACCTGCTCGGCGAGCGGCAGGCGGACGACGCGCCATACGTTCCTGCGCGTCGCCTCGATATTCCGGTGTGGCTCTTGGGATCGTCGACATCGTCGGCGGCGTTGGCCGGGAAGCTTGGCTTGCCGTTCTCCTACGCGAGCCATATCGCGCCCGACGAGCTGCCGGCTGCCTTGCGCGCCTATCGCGCAAATTTCCGAGCCTCAAGGACGCTGCAGCGCGACTACACGATGATCTCTGCCTTCATCATTGCGGCGGAGACCGACGCTCAAGCACGCGATCTGCTGGCATCGATCCGGCCGATCCTGCTGCAGTGGTTTCGTAAGTCAAGAGCGCCATTGCCAACCGACAACGTCACGACATCCACCGCGGCGACCATGCCTGAGCAAGACATACCCTATGCCATCGTCGGATCGCCAGAGACCGTACGGTCGGGTATCGAGGCGATGGTACGAAAAACGCAAGCCGACGAACTGATGGCCATCACGCTGATCCGCGACCCCGTTGCTGCCCGTCGCTCGTACGAGATTGTTGCCCGCGTCGGCAGGAACATCACCCAAGAGCCCGCGAGGTTCGGGGCCAGCTGAAAATGTAGGAGTTCCGACATCGTCGACATTTCCTAAAAGCCCGGGGCGTGCGATCGCCGCCCTTTACTGCGATGGAGCGAAAATGAAACCTGGTGTCACCACGGAATTTGAAACGACGGAATTCGCAGGAATAACCGCCAAGATCATCAACCCCTACCCCAGCCCGTTCACTGTCCTCGACATGACTATTAAACCTGGCTTCGGCGCGCCGGCTCATATCTCGTCGACCGAAGACAAGCTCTTTATCGTGATCGATGGGCAACTAAGGTATCTCATCGGCGATAAGACCGAAACCGTCGGTCCCGGCACCCGCGTGATCATTCCAAGGGGCGTCATTCACGGGTTCACAAATGTCGGCGGCGGTGACGCGCGGCATATCCTTGTGTCCACGCCACGCCGCCACGAGGAATTCTTCCGCGAACTGCACAACATACCGGAGCCGCGTGAGCAGCACCGAGACCAGCTACCGGCCATCGCCCAACGTCACGACCAAGCTTTGATCGGGCCGCTGCCGTAACGCCGGACGACGCTTTGATCAATAGCTTCCGAGGGTTTGCTTTGATCCCGACTTGGTCGGCATACAGCCCGTGAGCAGTGGCGCAGCGCTGGCCTCGCGGAAGTGACGCCGTCGGCGCCCTCGCGAGAGGACTTTCCGAGGAACGGCGCTCGTGCCCTGCACAAAAGAGGGCGAGATCTCGTGATTGGTCTGGCCGCGCCGTGCGGCAGCAGCTCTTTACTAGGAGGCTTCCGCCGGGGTCCAGTCAGCGGCCCAATTGCCATCGCGCAATATCTCGTCGCCGGTGTGAACCGTGAATTCGACGAGCACTGTGCTTTTGGGGACTTGCAGAACCTCGCTGCAGATATCGACGAGGCGTCTTCCCAATTCGAGGCGTTGATCAAGCGACCGGCCTCGGCGGATTTCGACCATTACCATCGTGATCGACTCCAGCCCGTCCGGGCCAAGATGAAACAGATTGTCCTCTCCAAGTTCGGCGATCCCCACATTCGGACGCCAGGACTGCGTCTGCATCACCTCGGAATAGAGACGGCACAAACGCGTGGCGAGTTCCCGCTTGGCTTGCGTGGAATACTTCTTGGCTAGATTCAAATGCAGATACGGCATATGTCATTTCTCCTTTGAACGATGCCAGGCTCTTCTTCGAGGTATCGGCTCGGAGGCTCGCGCAGTGAACGCCGGAGGCCTGCGAAGGGGGCCCTGCTGCGATGCGTCAGCCGCAAAGCGCGCGATACGCCGCCGTCGCTCACACCCTAATGGGAGTCAAACCGTGGTAGCCGTCTCAACCAATTTGCGATCGCCTCACCAATCTCCAGCGGGGAATCTTCCTGCAGGAAGTGCTTGCCCTTTACGCGTACCTCTTCCTGATTTTTCCAGCTTCTGCAGAGTTCCCGAATCTGACCAGTGATAATCGCGCCAGGATCTCCATCAATAAACAGCTTCGGCACTTCATTGGTGGCCATCCAGTCGCTGTAGGCTTTCACAGCCTCAGCGGTATGGTCGGGCTTGCCGTCAATGGGAAGTTCCCGGGGAAATGTGAGGGTAGGACGCCGATCCTCACCGGGATTGAGATAGGGGTGACGATATACCGCCCACTCGGCGCCCGACAGACGCCGTAATATTCTCTCGGAGAACGACTTCTCGACGAACAGATTGTCGCGAAGGACCAGCGTCTCGCCTTCGGGCGAGCGTAGGCGTTCAAACATTTCCCGGACGGACTGGTCCATCTCGTTCCAATTGCGTGATCGTACGATGGTCTCGAAGTAGACGATTCCACGGACCGACTTCGGGTGACGACTGGCCCAGTCCATCGCCAGGGCTCCGCCCCAGTCTTGCCCGACAAGGACGACCTCCTCGGTTGCGCCAATTCCTTTCAGAAAGCCTTCCACAAACCGGCGATGTTGGAAGAATCCATAGCGCATCGGGTCGTCGCCGCCGAGCTTTTCCGAATTACCCATACCGATGAGATCAGGTGCAATGCAGCGGCCATAAGGGGCCACGATGGGCATGATATTGCGCCAGATGTACGAAGATGCAGGATTACCGTGGAGAAAGACGATTGGCGGGCCTTCCCCAAGCTCGACGTAGGCCATCCGCTTTCCATCAACCTCGCATGCGCACCTGGACAGTTCATCTGCGCTCAGCATTGCGTACAGTCCTTGTCACAACGGCGGGACGACCCCCTGCCCGGTTCAACGTAAAAAACGAACCGCTCCCTGAATGGCCGGCGCCTGGAAAACGGAAGGCACGAAGCGACGCTATATTCGGTTCGGTAATGACGATTCACTGCGACGTTCCGGCCCCCAAGGGCCGACGCACATTCATCACACCGCAGACCTAATCGCGGGCATAAGCTTCGATTCGCTATCGGATTTGCGGTCGCCGATGAGCAGGCAGGCGAAGCCTGCGAGGATGCAAAGCAGTCCGGAGATGGCGAATGCCGGGGCATATGTGCCTTCCAGTGTCCGCGTGACGCCGGCGCCATAGGCTGCGATCGCGGCGCCGATTTGATGCGCGACAAACATCCAGCCAAAGACGAGCGGTCCCGAGGACAGTCCGAATTTGCTGGTCGTAAGTCGGATCGTCGGCGGCAGCGTCGCGAACCAGTCAAGGCCATAGAACACGGCGAACAACGAGRCGGTCCACAGGTCGACCCCCAATGCGATCGGCAGGAAGAGCAAGGATAGTCCCCGACCGATGTAGTAGATGCAAAGCAGGGCGCGATTGTCGTATTTGTCGGACAACCATCCCGAGCCGACGGTACCGAATAGATCGAAGAGCCCAATGAGGGCGATCATGCTTGCGGCAGTGACCTCCGCAATGCCGTGATCTCCACAGGCCGCGATCAAATGCGTGCCGATCAGGCCCGACGTGCTGAGGCCACAGACGAAGAAGCCGAAGCACAGCAGCCAGAAATTCTTCGAACGCGCGGCACCCTGCAGAGCCCTGAAGGACATGGTCACCGGATTTACCGATGGCGTCGCAGGGACCTCGACCTTGGTGCCAGCCGGCGCTCCATATGGCGCCAGACCGATGTCGGAGGGACGATTTCGCATGAACAGCGCAATCGCGGGGAGCAGACAGACGAGAACACATCCGACCACCACGACGAGCGCCCGCCAGCCGTACTCGTCGCTGATCTTCGCGAACAGCGGCAAGAACAGTAGCTGCCCGGACGCCGAGCTCGCAGTCATGAGTCCGACGACAAGGCCACGACGTTGYACAAACCAGGAATTGGCGACGGTGGCGCCGAGAACCAGTGCAGTCATTCCGGTCCCGCCGCCGACGACGACGCCCCAAAGCAGGGTAAGTTGCCACGACTGGCTCACGAGCGCCGTCAGACTGACGCCGGCGGCCGTCGTCGCAACCGCGACGAGCATGATTCTACGCAAGCCGAAGCGAAGCATAAGAGCGGCGGCGAACGGGGCCATGAGTCCGAAGACGGCGAGCCGCAGCGAAAGCGCCGTCGAGATAGTTGCGGTCGACCAATTGAAATCCTTCTGAAGGGCAACCAAAAGCAACCCAGGCGTCGACATGGCACCTGCTGTCACGAGCAACGTCAGGAACGTGACGCCAACAACAACCCACGCGTAGTGGAAGCTTCCAGTCCCTTTTGCTTCGATCGCCACCAATTTCCGCTCCTGTCAGATGATTGCGCGCAGGATGGCGGCCGAGATGCGGCAGCCAAGGGATCGCGCAAAGAATTACGATCCGCATCGCTCAACCAGCTGCGGCTCGATGGCTTCATTGATGCGAGGATCCAACCTGCGGCCCTGTCCTGTAAGCGCGCTCCACCTCGACTTCGCGGGAAAACATAACCTCTTCAATCGCCCAAGTCAATTATCAGCATATGCTGAGACTATCGGCGAGCTCGCAACTTCGCGGTTTGAGCAATCATCTGCATATGCTTGTGTTCAGCCTTGCGAAGTTGTATTTGTCTGGCTTTGCGAATTGCTGGAGCTGAAATGGCGGCACAATCGAACGCTCAAGTCGGATATCGATGCCACTGCACGGCATTGCGCAAGGCATCCAGGCGCGTTTCGCAGCTGTATGATTCCGCTCTCGCTCCATGTGGCCTGAAGGCAACCCAACGTGCGATTCTCACTCAAATCGCGCGGTCCGAACCGGCGGCGATCGGCATACTTGCCGAATCGCTCGTGATGGATTCGGGCGGACTGGCGCATACACTCAAGCCGCTCATTCGCGATGGGCTGGTCACGATGAAGGTGAACCCGGATGATCGGCGTAATCGCTTGGTATCTTTGACGGCAGCAGGGAGAGCGCGCGTCAAGCAATCCGATCGTCTATGGGGAGAGGCACAGCGTGCCTTCGAAAAGAGCTTTGGAACTGCACGATCAAAGACGCTTCGCGAGGCGATCGATCTGTTGATCTCTGATCAATTTGCGAGCGATTTCCAAGCTGCCGCTGCAACGGATTAGCTAATGGCCGTTCGAGTCGCATCTCATCAGCTGCGTCAAAGGCGGCATTTGAGACCGGGGCCGAGCGACGTACTGCCTGCCCCGACGAGGCGACGTGGTAGTCTTCAGTCTGCTTTGGCTTTGACAAAGCCACGCGATACTGAGGAAGACCTCGTAATCAGCGCTTCGCGCCTGTGAACGGGCTAATTATTAGCACGATGTCATACCCGCCGAGATCGGTCGAACCCGACGAGATTATTTGCCCTCCGGCATCGCGATGACCGAGACCGCCTCTAGGACGTTTTCCGGTCCGCCCTTCGGGGGCCAGACGCCCGCCGAAAAGGCGGCACTGCGCAGCGACGCGCGCTGCGCAAGGCTTTCGAAACCCCAAATATGGGTGATCCGAGGTGGCCCATCGAGCGCATACATGTTGATCAGCAAATGCGCCGTGTATTCCCGCGCCGGCGCGATCGCCGCCTCCCATCCCGAAAGCGTCGGCGGCAGCCCGCCTGGCTTCAGTTTGTAGGTACGGAATTCGTAGACATCGCCGCAGGCAGCCGGCCGCGCCGGCGGCAGAAAGGGAAAGCGCTGGTAGCTGGCCATCTCCAGCCCCGAGATCAGCCGCCCAGCATTGAACGGGTTGGCGCTCAACAGAGCGCGGCGCCGTTCCTGAAGCAGCGCATCGGACGTGTCGAAGCTGCGCAAGATCAAAAGGCGCCCGAGCGTGCTGAACTCCGTCCGCCAGCAGCCCAAAAGCTTGCCGCTGGCGTCAGGCGCCGCAATCCAGTCCCGCGCGGCTTTTGCCACTTCCGATGTCCCGAGCATCGGGCACGCCAGCGATGCTAGTTCATAGAATTCGCTCATCGTTCCACGAGCCCCGCGAGATATCCGGTCACGCTGATTTTCCTTGTTCAAGTTCCGCTTTCACGACCGACGTCGTGCGCAGCAGCGCGTCTGCTTCGGTCGACAGCTTTGCTTTCATTCGACGTTGAACAGCGATCCAGAGCGGCTTCGCCCTCGCCAGCGCAGCTCTGCCTTTGGGAGTAAGTTTGACGACCTTGCTACGCTCGTCTTCCCCCCGCCGAGAGCGACAAATCCGTCCCGCTCGAGGACTTTCAAACTGCGCCCCCAGTGAGCTTCGGTCGAGATCTACAATTGCGGCAAGCTCGGTTATGCTAGGCTCTCCCGTCTCGGAGAGACGACGAACAACTCTGAACATCGTGACCTTCAGTCCACTCGGGGCCAGCGCTTCGTCATAAATCGCTGTCATCGCGTGAGCCGCTTGCCGCAGAGCAGTGCACAGACAAGCGTCGTCAATCATCGCGCGCCTCGCTGTGCGGCAGCACCAATCCTGGATTGATTACTTCGGCGCATACTGCATCTCGCCGCTACCAAACGACCAGTTCTCCGGTGAGACCTCGACGAGGTTGATCCATACGTCTTCCTTGCGGATGCCCGTCTTCGCGTGAATGTCGTCGGCTACTTTCCGGTAAAAGGCTTTCTTGACGTCTGTCCCGCGGCCTACGTTCCAAGTGACTTGAATGAGAACGATGCCGGGCGTGTATTTGATACCCAGATAACCTTCCCTGGGGAATACGAGATCGCCGACGTCATGCTTGGTGACGACCATGAATTTGTCGTGAGCGGGCACTTTCGCCGTCGACGTCATTGCGTCATACACAACATCGCAGACGGTACTGCTGGTCGCCGGGTCAGTGGAACTCCCAAGATCGATGCGAACCAGGGGCATTTCGATTTCCTTCGTGACGTGGATTCCGCAATGAACGTAGAACCTCGCAAGGCACTCTGGTCAATCCAGCTCGTTGATTTGGACATGGTTCAAAAAGGTTAAAGTATCCTGGTTGACGCCACCAGCGTCGCCCAACTTCTGCGCGGGCCAACGATCGCCTTGCGGTGCTCGCTCGCAGGCTTCAGCCGAGATCGAACTTTTTGGACAGATCTATTAGGTCGTCTGCAACGACATCGATATACGGCTCCGGAGATCGGTCGACTTTCGTTTCTGGTCCGGTCTCGAGAGGCCTGGGTATGTACGCCGTTTTGAATCCGGCTGCTTTCGCGGCCGTGAGATCGATTTTGTGGGCCGCGACCATCATGATCTCCCCCGGCGGAAATCCGAGGTAGCTCGAAGCGGCCTGATAGACGTCTGGGGACGGCTTGTAGGAATGAACAAGTTCGCCTGTTAACACTGCATCGAACGGTAGCCCACCACGTTTGGCGAGCGCGACTACCCCGGCCATGCTCGCATTGGAGAGAGCCGCTACGGTAACTTTGCGCTTGAGCCGGCCGATGCCTTCCACGCTGTCGTGCCACGGCACCATCTGGCTCCAGACGGACATAAGCTTCAAGTGATCAGCTTCATCGAGTTGGCTCGTCAGCCCGCGAGTGGACAAGACAATTTCGAGCGACTCGCGAAAAATCTGCCCCGGTGGAATCCATGTGCGCTTCCCAGCAATGATAGCCTGGATAATCGAAACTGCGGCCGCATTCCAATCTCCAAGAAAGCCCGACCAATTCAGATGTAGCGCTTTGCGATTATTTAAGCTGTTAGTGATGCGTGCGAAGGGCTGATAATAGTCGAACAGTGTTCCCTGGATATCGAAGGTCATCGCCTTGATGCCGCTCGGATTCGACGGTACGGATGTTGCTGCTTGTGCAGCTCCGATCCGCGTGGAAATCGGCAACGCTGCCGCGGCCGCAGTGAAGCCCAGGATACTCCGCCGGCTGATAGAATGAGGTTCGGTATCGGCGCGCTCTGCATTCATTTTTACCCTCCTGTGAAAAGTGGCGAGAATATCCCGCCTTCTTCGCTAGATGTCAGGGTGGAGTTTGCGGACGGGACTCACCTGCTCAAGGAGCGAGGCGATCTTAAGCACTGTCGATTCTGCCAACCAGGAAGAGGCAATTTGCACGCCGATCGGAAGACCGTCGTGGCTTGTTCCGAACCGCATCGACAGGGCCGGCATGCCGGTGAGGCTGAAGGGTGAAGTCGCACTCTGCACGTGGAACGGTGAAACCGTCTTGCCATCGACCACGAGGTCATTGAGTCCATGCTTGGTCGCCGGGAACGGCGTCACCGGGCCGAGCAGCGCATCGTAGCGCTGGAAATAGTCGACGAAGCTGTCGCGGAGACGCTCCACCGCCTGCTCGGCGGCGACGAAGTCGGCTATCGGCGTGTCAGGTGTCTCGAGGATCAATTTGGCATGTCTGAAGATCTGGGCTTCATGGCCTGCGGTGACCTTCTCGAATTCGGGCCGGCTTTCCATCTGTTGGAGCTGCCACAGCACGCTGCCGGCATCGGTCTGCTCCAGCAGGGGCAATCGGACCTGTTCGACCTGACAGCCGGCATTGCTCAGCGCTTGAGCCGCTGCCTTCACGGTCGCGACCACCTCCGGATCGGTTGGTCCGAAGAAGCCCGGAGAGGCCAGCCAGCCGACACGAACCTGTCGGGTCGACGTCGTGCCCACCCCTGTATCGACGCCAAGCGGGTTGATTGAGAAGCCGTCAGCTCCGTCGGGTCCTGCCATCAACGAATAAGCGAGGGCGACATCGCGAACTGATCGTGCCATCGGACCGATGTGCCAGAAGCGGCGTGGCACCCGCGGCCAGTGGCCCGTCATCGGTAATCGACCGTGCGTCGCTTTAAACCCAACGACACCGGTATGCCCTGCCGGGCCGCGCAACGAGATCGAGAGATCACTGCCCACGCCGAGTGGCGACATACCCGCCGCGATGGCGGCCGATTCACCACCGCTCGACCCGCCCGGAGTGTAGTCGAGGTTCCAGGGATTGTTGGTTTGGCCCGTCAGGAAATTGTCCGTTTCGATCGAATAGGAAAACTCCGGCGGGTTCGTTTTTGCGATGAGGATCGCGCCGGCGGCCTTCAGCCTGGCTACCACAGTGGCATCAGTATTGGGCACCCGCCCTTTGAAAATTGGCGAACCGCGCTGTGTCAGCACACCCGCCGTGTCGATCCCATCCTTGACCGTGAACGGAACACCATGGAGAGGACCTAAGCGAGCACCAGGTTTGACCGCTGCCTCGGCCTTTTTGGCAGCGTCCAGCGCGCCTTCAGCCATCGTCACGATGGCATTCACCTTGGGATTAACCTCAGCAATGCGATCGAGATGCGTCTGCATGACCTCGACGGGCGAGAGCTCTCCTTTGGCAATGAGCTTGGCGATGCGACTTGCGTCCAGTTYAACGATATCGGTCATGCTTCACCCTACCTGTCATTTGATAGGTTGGAGATACCTGCCGCATTGGGACAGGTCAATCCCTACCTGTCATTTGGTAGATACACGTTGAGGTGATCGCGATGAGCGAAAATGCGAGGGAAGCGATCCTGGCTGTAGGGCGCAGGACAAGTCAGGCACACGGCTATGCCGGGCTGAACTTCCGCGACATCGCGGCTGAGGTGCGGACTTTCGCCCTAGTCAACGTCGCATGGCTTACTCAGGTGCTCGCCGCGACTCCCTTCCCGCTAGCAAGCGTGAGGCGCGGGCTCGCGCGATCTCGCCGCCGTTGCCGGCGCACAACTGATGGCGCGGAGCCGTGCGGACCTGAAACTTTTCGATGCGCTGATCGACAGCTTTTGCGGATCTGGCCTGATCCCGACTTGATTGGCATGTGGTCCGTGAGCTCACGCGCACGAAGGCCTGCCCTTCGTCTTCGATTTTACCCGTGGGCCACGATCAGCCGGCAAAGCATGCGTAGTTCGACTGCAGCCAGCGCCTGAGCTGCCAATTTCCATATTCGGCATCAATCAGAGAGCCGCTCGACCCTGTTGGCGATCTCGATGAGGTGCCTGGCCAGTTCCTCAGGAGCTGAGGACGGCAGCACATGGTCGGACTTGATGGTGAAAACGGGATCGCAGGGCAACCGCGCCTGCATCGAGCGCTGGAGCGACAAGGGCATGACCTGATCGTCTGTCGCTTCGATGTAGGCTCGCGGCACGGATCCGAAACGCTCCTCGCTGACCGAGATCGGGGTTGTGATCGCCGCGAGGGGCTCGAGGCACTGGTTTGCACGTGCAACTTCGACCCAGCGCGCGGGCGTGTTGCTGTAAATCCTATCCAACGCTTCCGGGAGAACGGTGGTCATGCCCGTCGCCGCGTCAGCACTGAAGATCGGCGCGGCGCCGGGGTGCGCGTTCTGGATCGTTCCGCCGATGGAGGCTCCATCTGGAAGCAGAAAGGCCGCCGCGTAGACCAGATAGCCAACCCGCTCGGGGACTCGCTCGGCCACTTCGCTGATGATCAATCCGCCGCGGCTCTGGGCGACAAGCACCACGGGGCCTTTTGCTTCACGCACCCGGGCGGCGATCTGGTCCGCCCAGGCGGTGATCGGTTGGGACGGGAATTGAGTGCCGCCTGGATCGGCTCCCAGTAGGGTTGGTGCCTCGGCGCTATGGCCAGCCGCAATCAGGATCGGGACGACCCGGTCCCACATCCAACCGCCGCTCCAGGACCCGTGGATCATGATCAAGTGTGCCATGCTTCACCTCTCGTTGAGTTGAGTAGAAATCTTGACCGCCATCGAGATTGCCGACAGATGCCCGCCGCGCGATCTCCATGCTGATGATTGCAACAAATCCCCACGTCTCAGCCACGCGGCCTGCGCCAGAGTTACGATCCGGCTTTAGGCGCGTCCGCTGCAGCGACGCGGACCTGATCACCGCTCGCGATGGCGGAAGACGGGTTGAGGATCACCTGATCGGACGGCTCGACGCCCGTAAGAACCTCGACCGTGTCCCCGAAGTCGCGGCCGAGAGTGATCGGCTTCATGACGACCTTGTCACTCGGACCCAGGACAGCGACCTGTACGCCGTCTGCCCGGAACAGCAGAGCGTTGGCGGGCAGTCGAAACCCATGTCCAACAGGGGGCAGCTGAAAATGCACTTGAACGAAACTCCCGGGAAAGAGCTCGCCCGAACTGTTGTCGATGTCGAGTTCGACCTGGAGCGTCCGCGCCTGGCGATCAATGGCCGAGGAGGTTCGTGTCACCATCGCCGGATACCGCTTTCCTGGCTTGTCCGGAAACTGCAAGTAAGCCTCGGTTCCGTCCCGGATGTCGCTGGCATAGCTTTGCGGAACGTCGACATAAGTTCGAAGCTTGTCAGTCGCTGCGATGTGGAAGAGCTCCGCCCCTTGACCACTTCCGGCGTTTATCAAGGCGCCGACATCCGTGTCGCGTGCGGTGATCACCCCGGCGAACGGTGCGACCACCTGCTCGAAGCTTTGAAGCCGTCGGAGGCGATTGACATTGGCCTCGTTAGCCGAGACCTGGGCGGCACTTGCCAATGCTGTGGCTTCGCGATCGTCGCCCGCCTGGCGGGAGACCGAAAGCGTGTCCACCAAATGCGCAAAGCGGTCTGCTGTTCGTCGTGCGATATCGGCATTGGCCTGCGCGGTCTTGAGATCGGCTTCCGCCTGAAGAAGCTGCTGGTCGACCTCGGGCGAGTCGATAACCGCCAGGAGCTCGCCGGCTTTGACGTGAGCGCCTATGTCCGTCCTCCGTAGGCGAACATAGCCGTTCGTGCGGGCGTAGACGGACGTTTCAATTTCACCCTTCATCTGCCCGGGCAGAACGACTTCCTCGAGAGCTGGTCCAGGCTTCGGATGAGTCACGATCACGGTGGTGATGGTGCCAACTGCAGCCTGCCGCTCCAGGGCGGCCTCGCTGGCGTTCCGGGTATCGAGCCCCCGCAGGACAAGCGCCGCGACACCTGCGACCCTGAGGAGGTTGACCAACAGGGCGCCGGCACGGGAGCGGCCGGCCGGAGCCGATACGGTCGGGGAAGGCATTTCGGTCATGGCAAGCTCCGTCATCCGGCGGGTGTGTGCAGAGGCGTCGCCGCGCCATCGAAGGTCGTCGGCGGAGTGAGAGGGCGCCGCAGTCCGTGCAGGAGAGCGAAGACCGCGGGCACGAAGGTCAGCGTAGCGATCGTCGCGACGATCAGGCCACCGATCACGGCGCGGCCGAGCGGCGCGTTCTGCTCGCTGCCTTCGCCGAATCCGAGCGCCATGGGCAGCATGCCGATGATCATCGCCAGCGCCGTCATCAGCACGGGACGGAAGCGGCCGGACCCGGCCGCGACGGCGGCTGCGGTTGGATCGTCTCCCAGCCTCAGGCGGTCGCGAGCCAGGCTCACGACGAGAATGCTGTTGGCAGTCGCGACACCGACGCTCATGATGGCGCCGGTCAGGGCCGGAACGCTGAGATTTGTGTCGGTCAGGAACAGCATCCACGCGATGCCCGCCATCGTCGCCGGCAGCGCCGTGATGATGATGAAAGGGTCCAGCATGGATTGGAAGTTCACCACGATCAGCAGGTAGACAAGGAGCATGGCGAAGGCGAGCCCGTAGAGGAGCCCGGCATAGGATGTGGCCATGGTCACGACTTGGCCGCGCAGGGTGATGGTGACCCCCTTGGGCAGCCCCGCCTTGGTCATCTCGCCGATCGCCTTGCGGACGTCGTTGGCAACGCCGCCGAAGTCCCGACCGGCGCTGGTAGCGTAGATGTCCATCGCAGGCAGAGCGTTGTAGCGGGTATCGACTGAGGGTAGGACATTACGCTTGATCGTACTGATGCCGCCAAGGACTTGACTGTGCGATCCGGGCTTGCCCGTGATGAGCGTGTTGCGGAGTGAATCCAGCGTCTGCAGGTCGGTCTGAGGCGTCTGGCTGACGATCGGATAGGATACGCCGCTTTTTGGGTCCAGCCAGAATGTGGGCGCCGTCTGAAAGCTTCCTGCCAGGGCGATCAGCATTGTGTTCGCGACATCCCCCTGCGTCAGCCCGACGTCGCTTGCGCGGCTGCGATCAACTGCGACGGTGAACGCGGGGGCGTCGAGGTCCTGCTGGATCCGCGCGTCGGCAATCCCGGGGATCTTGCGGATTCTCTCGAGGAGGCGTTCGGCAACCACCGCATTGCTCGCCGTGTCGCGCCCGATGATCTGCACGTCGATTGGYGCGGGAGCTCCAAAATTCAGGATCTGGCTTACGATATCGGCGGGCAGGAAGGCGAACGTCACACCCGGAAAGGCCCGCGGCAGACTTATGCGCAGGCGTCGCACATAATCGGCCGTCGGGTGATGCTTTGCCGTGAGGCTCACCAGGATGTCGGCATCCGCCGGCCCCGTCGGAGCAGAATTGCTGTACGACAGGTTCACGCCGGAGACAGGAAGGCCGATGTTGTCGACGATACCGGCGAGTTCGATCGCGGGAATGGTGCGTCGCAACTCATCTTCGACCTGATCGACAATGCGCGCGGTTTCTTCCACGCGGGTTCCGGCATGGGCACGCACATGTAGTTTGATCTGACCGCCGTCGACCGAGGGAAAGAAGTCGGTCCCCAGTGTAAAAACCAGCAGTACCGATGCGAGAGCGCCGCCGAGGAAGACCGGGATGAACAAGCCTCGCCGCTCAACCGCACGGGACAGAACGCGACGATAGTTCTCGCGCATGGCTTCGAACCTTCGCTCGAAGCCGTTCTGGAAGCGCGCTAAAGGATTCAATCGGCCCCTCTCCGTTCCCGGCACGTGCGGCTTCAACATTAAATTGGCGAGGGTCGGCACCAGCGTCCGCGAAAGAATGTAGGACGCCAGCATTGCGAAGACGATCGCCTCCGCCATGGGCACGAATAAATATCTCGGCACGCCGGACAGGAAGAACATCGGCATGAAGACGATGCAAACGCAAAGCGTGGCGACAAATGCAGGGGCGGCGATCTCCGCCGACCCGTTGAGCACGGAGTCCGCAACTGGGTCGCCCCGCTCGAGGTGGGCATTGATATTCTCGATGACGACCGTCGCATCATCGACCAGGATGCCAACCGCGAGGGCCAATCCACCCAGCGTCATGAGGTTGATGGACTGGCCCAGGAATGAAAGGACGATAATCGAAACCAGCACCGAGAGCGGGATCGAGACCGCGATGATCAGGGTGCTGCGCCAAGACCCGAGGAAGAGAAGGATCATGGTCGCGGTAAGTGACGCCGCGATCATGCCTTCGCGGATCACACCGGATACGGCTGCACTCACAAAGACCGATTGATCGCCGACGGCATCGATCTTCAGTCCGTCGGGACCGGCGGCCTGGATGGCGGGTAGCTTGGCCTTGACATCATGCACGATCTGCAAAGTCGAGGCGCTGCCGATCTTCTGAACCGTCATCAGGACCGCGTGTTCGCCGTTCAATCGCACCATATTGGTTTGCGGTGGCGCGCCGTCGCGTACGTGAGCCACATCGCGGACATAGATGGTCCCGCCGTTCACTTCCTTGACAGGAAGATTGTTGAGATCGTCGATCGTGATTGCCGCGCCGTTCAGACCGATCACGTATTCATAGGCACCGATCTTCTGTGTTCCCGCAGGAATGATCAGGTTCTGGCTGATGATCGCATTCTGCACATCCTGGGCAGACAGTCCGAACGCCTGAAGCTGCTGGGGATTGAGGTCGACCTGAACCTGGCGCTGTTTGCCGCCGTAGGGATAGGGCAGCGACAATCCAGGCACGCCGGAGAGTTGGCTGCGAACGTAGATGTTGCCGGTATCGTAGAGGGCCTGCTCAGTCATTGTCTTGCTGGACAGGGCAAGCTGAAGAACCGGGACGCTGGCAGCGTTATAGGTCAGGATCTGCGGCGGCGTCGTACCAGGCGGGAAGAACTTCGAATAAAACGAGACGCCGGCGACCAGTTGGCTCGTCGCCAGGGGGATATTGGCTCCGGGTTGAAAGTAGATCTTGCTGACACCGACGCCGTTGAGATTGCTGGAATCGATGTGCTCGACGCCGCTGACCACGACCGGCGCGACGCGTTCGAAATTCGCACTGATGCGGTTGGCGATCTCCTTCGCAGGCAGACCTGCGTAGGTCCAGATCATGCTGACGACCGGAATGCCGATGCTCGGAAAAATATCGACCGGCGTGCTTAAAATGGCCAGCGGACCCATGACCACGATCGCGACCGCCATAACGATGAAGGTATAAGGCCGGCTCAGAGCGATTTTGATAAGCCACATAACGGGGCTCCCTTGACGAACGTGCAACGACATTCAACCGCCGGCGGCTCAGCCTCGCGTTCGCTGCCTGACTCACTGATTTGTCGGTTTCCGGCTGACTAGCCGTCGTCGCTTTCCAGATAGGCTTCGACGCTCGTCATGACCTCACCCGTCGCCATCACCTTGGCGTCGAACCAGTGCGCCCAAAAGACCGGGGCCTCCCGCAATAGCGCGTCGGCTCCCCCGAAGTTCGGTCAAATCGACGCCGCCGATGAAGCGCTCGAATTGTTCACGCGCCTTGACTTCAGCGATATCGACTTGAGTGGGCATAGCTTCGGCGGCCAAAAGCTCCTGATTGGTGATGGGCCTGGCCGGGCTGGTGGCGCCCACCTGAATTGCACAATTAAGCATAGCGGCTCTACCTGCCATTTGGTAGAGTGACTATAAATTCGATAATCTGAAATTCAATCCTACCTGTCAGTTGGTTGGGACACGATGAGGTGATCACTGTGATTGAAAATGCGAGAGAAGCGATCCTTGTTGCGGCGCGCAGAACGGCTCAGGCACACGGCTATGGCGGGCTGAACTTTCGTGACATCGGGGCTGAGGTCGGCATCAAGGCGGCAAGCATCTATCACCACTTCCCCGGCAAGGCTGAGTTGGGAGCCGCGGTAGCGAAGCGCTACTGGGAGGATACTGCGGCGGATCTCGAAGCCCTTTCAACCGCGAACCGGGATCCGAGAAAGGCGCTTCGAGCCTATCCAGGACTTTTTCGCCGATCGCTCGAGCAGGAGAATAGAATGTGCCTCTGTGGCTTCATGGCGGCCGAATATGACGACCTGCCGGATGCAGTGAAAACTGAGGTTCAGACCTTTGCCGATGTCAACGTCGCATGGCTTACCAGGATGCTCACTGCGGCTTCTGTGCCGGCCAGCAAGCGCGAGACGAGGGCTCGCGCGATATTCGCCGCCGTCGGCGGCGCGCAGCTGATGGCGCGGAGCCGTGCAGACCTAAAGCTTTTCGATGCGCTGATCGATAGCTTTCGAGGATCTGGCCTGATTCCGACTTGAATGCTGATCTTTACTGGGTGAACTTGGTGACGCGGCTGATGAGCCTTTCGCAGATCTGTTCATCCATTTGCCCACGTGGCTGTTCGTCAACTATGTCACGCGCGCCCTAGTGATCTCGGGCGAGCGAATAGATGATCGTTGAGACTCAAATCACAGGGACTCTGTACGATGT
>NZ_JBFRFR010000089.1:0-29746 GCF_052114925.1 Bradyrhizobium sp. 2TAF36
ATCAACGGGCCTCCGCCCCAGCCAACCATGCCCGCCGTACGTCACGCCATCGTCGATCTCATCCTTCGGCCGCCGTCTCAGCAGTGCCCATATTGCCGAAAGCAAATCCTTGAAAAACAGGGGCGCAAACACATTCTGCCAAAGTAGTGTTAGCGAGTCCAGGCATATATCTTCGATCGACAATCTGGCGCACATACGTAGCAAAATAATAGCTGTGGCAAGCAAACGGCGCTTGGTTGCGAGTAAGTCGAGCACAGCGCGTCGCGCACTATGACGAAAATGACACAGCGCGAAGTGAACGTTTGCGCTGCATCATCGTTCTAACGGCAAAAGACCACTTTTTCGCTGACGATTTGAGCAAACGCGGTGAGCATCTGATGCTTACGAATGCAAATGATGCCCGCGAGGCGTCTCGCGCTATTTTATTTTAACGAACGCGCGCCGGAAACCGCATCGCTTTTTTTTGCCTGCCTCACGAAAGATTGCACCTGAAGCTTAACCAAACCGAAAGAGCGCCTGGAAGGCGTCGGTCCAACAGCTTGGGGCAATATGATGAGAAACTATCTTTTGGCGGGCGTATCGCTGGTCGCGATGGGGATTGGTGGCGCTGCCAATGCCGCGGACACGCTTCCGCCTGTGGGGAAGACGTTCTGCGATCCCTACAAGAACTATGCGTGCATGGATTCCTATCTGGGGCAGGACTTCATGACCCGCTTCATCAACTACTATCGGCTCGAATGGGGCCATGAGGCCGCGCCGTCCGATCCGAAGGCGGCGGCGTCGCGCCGCGACGGATGGCCTGCGACACCGCAGAGCATTCCGCCGATGCCGTTCACCGAATGGCCCTATGGCGGTGCGACCGCAATCGGCGTCACGCGTCCGAACTCGGTCGACAGCCCACTGATGAACGCGATGAGCAACACGGCCGTCGGGCAGTGGATGAACGATGCGCACATTCAGGTCTATGGCTGGGTCAACGCCGGCGGCAACCTCAGCAACAACACCGTCCGCGGCGGCAATTCGCCGGCGGCATACGACTACAATCCGAACACGGTTCAGCTCGATCAGGCCRTGGTCTATATCGAGCGACTGCCCGACACAGTCCAGAAGGACCACATCGACTGGGGCTTCCGCATCGCGCCGATCTATGGCGAGAACTATCGCTACACCACGGCTTACGGCTTGTGGAGCAATCAGCTCCTCCAGCAGAACAGGAACTACGGCTATGACATGCCGATGGCCTATGGCGAGGTCTTCATTCCCTATCTGGCCGACGGCCTTCTGCTGAGGTTCGGCCGCTACATCTCGATCCCGGACATCGAGGCGCAGCTCGCGCCGAACAACTACATGTATACGCATTCGATGACGTATACGTTCGACAACTATACGAACACCGGCATCAATGCCTCGCTCGCGCTGAACAAGAACTGGATGATCCAGGGAGGCTTCTCGGTCGGCACCGAAGCGATGCCCTGGCATGTCGGCGCCAAGATCGCCAATGCGAATCCAAATCCGCTGTTCCCGGACAGCACCATGCTGAAAGATCCCGGCGCGCAGCCGACCTTCAGTGCGGCCGTTCGTTATGTGACCGACAGCGGCAATGACGGCGTCTACGTGATCGCCAACGGCATCAACAACGGCACCTGGGGCTATAACAATCTCCAGTGGTACGGGCTGACTTACTACCACAAGTTCAACGATCAGTGGCACATCTCGTTCGAGACCTATAACGAGCACCAGAACAACGTGCTCAACCTCGACAATCCGGCCTCGGTCGCGCTCGTGGCCAGCGGTACACCGTTCTCGCTCGACGTCATGCCCTGGAACGCACCGTTCGGCGCGCATTGCGGCAACGCAACTCAATTGTCGTGCACGGCGTCGGTCCAGACCTTCCTGACCTACGTGAACTACAGCCCGACGAAGATGGACAACATCTCCTATCGTCTCGAGTGGTTCGACGACAAGCAGGGACAGCGTACCGGCGTGAAGACGCGCTACGTCGAGACCGGGATCGGCTGGCAGCACTGGTTCTCGCCGCAGATCGAGATCCGGCCCGAAGTGTCGGTGTATCACGCGCTGGACGCGCCGGCGTTCAACGGTAACGCCAACTTCGGCATTCCCCCGAACAAGAAGACGGCCGTCATCGGCTCGGCGGACATCATCATCCACTTCTGATTCTGCGGACGGGTGGCGCCGCGAGCGCCACCCGCTTCGGAAGAGACATTCGACAGGGGCTAACAATGAAAAAGATTCTTCTCACAACGGTTGCATTGGGCGCATTGACAGCGATGTCGCCGGCGTTTGGCGCCGATCTGCCGATCTACGGCAAGGCTCCGCCAGTCGCCGCGCCGGCCTATGACTGGTCCGGCTTCTACGTCGGCGTCTTCGGCGGCTGGGGGCTCGGCAATCACAACGTGAACAACGCCACCGGACCGGTGGGCTTCGCCAACTTCACGGCGAACTACGAATCGACGGGCGGCTTCGGCGGCGGCGAGATCGGCGCCAACTGGCAGAGCGGCAACATCGTCGTCGGTATCGAAGCAGACGGCTTCGGCGCTGACATCAAGGGCAACGACAATTTCGCACTCGGCTGGAACGACGCGACAAAGCTGGGCTGGGGTGCCACGCTGCGGGGGCGCGGCGGCATCGCGGTCGACCGCTTGTTGCTGTTCTTCACGGGCGGTTGGGCTTATGGCGAGCTGACGCACACCAACACCAATCCCGGCGTCGGCGTGGACACGTTCAAGGCCACACGGAGCGGCCTGACCGCCGGCGGTGGCATCGCCTATGCGTTCACCAACAACCTGATCGGAAAGTTCGAGTATCGCTATTTCGACTACGGCACGTTCCATCGCGATGCGCCGACCAACGGTGTGCTGCCGTACACGGTGGCGAACACCTATTCGACCGTGATGGTTGGGCTCGACTTCAAGTTCGGCGGCAACGCGGTGGTCGCGAAGTATTGACGCCGGGAGGCAGGGGGACTGCATGATCGCCTCGAGACGAAGACTGAAAGTTGCGGCGATGATCGCTCTCGTTGGGCTTGGCGCTTGCCTTGCCGGATGCGTGAGCGATCTCGGCGCCACTGCAACAGATGGGCCGGGTACTCACCAGATGCGCTACTACGGCGGGCCCAAAGATCCGATGTGGCCGAGCCAATGAGATCGATCGGCACGGCGTGCCCTGTGAGCGGACGCGCCGTGCGGATCGTGATCTCCGTTGCCGCGAGCGTGATGTTGACGGGGCGTGCTGTCAGTTCTGTGCAAGCGAACCATGCTACGCGCTGCCGACGCCATGACAGCCTGGGAGCATCACGGCGGATCGCTGACGGCATGTCCGGCAATCACGGTCCGATGCGGTACGACCGCGGGTCGAGATCGCCGATGTGGCGCGGCCGCGTTCAGAATTGAGCCCCGTTTGGGCGAGTAAGCCAAGGCCTCGCAGGAGGCACGGGAGTGCATGAGTCAATGCGCACGTTTGCATCATGAACGCCGGTTCGAGCCTTAGCCGGAAAAGAATCGTTATGCTTGCGGCTGCGGCGATCGCGCTTGCCATTGCGGCCGTCGGCGCGACGCGGTTGCTCGCGTCACATGGAAAATCCACGGAGATGTCGAGCCAGGCCAAGGTAAAGCCACCGCGCTACGTTCCGACCGCATCTGAGCTGGCAACGCTCTCGATTGCGCCGGTGACGGAGCGGGTGTTTCGTGCGGAGCACGTCACGGAGGGCAAGATCGCCGTCAACGAAGACAGCTCCACGCCGATTTTCTCGCCCTATGCGGGCCGTGTCGTGAAACTTCTGGTGAAGCCCAGCGATGTCGTCGAACGCGGGCAGCCGCTGTTCGTGGTCGAAGCCACCGACACCGTGCAGGGCCTGAACGATTTCGTGACGGCGCTCGGCAGCCTCAATACCGCGCGCTCCAAGCTCAACCTCGCGCAAATCGTCGAGAAGCGCGCCAACGACCTCTATGCCGGCAAAGCGGTGCCTCTCAAGGACTGGCAGCAGGCGCAGGCCGATCTCATCACAGCGCAGAATGACATGCGCTCGGCGGAGACCGCGCTCGAGGCGGCGCATAATCGGCTGCGCATCCTGGGGCGGTCCGAGGATCAGATCACCAAATTCCAGGAGACGCGCCAGATCAGCGCCGAGACGCCGATCACTTCGCCAATCGGCGGCACGGTCGTGCAGCGCAAGATCGGTCCCGGCCAGTTCATCAGCAGCAGCGCCAGCGATCCGGTGTTCGTGATCGGTGACCTCTCGACGGTCTGGCTCACGGCCTTCGTGCGCGAGAGCGAGGCTGCGGACATCGCCATCGGACAGGATATCGCCTTTACGGTGCTGGCGCTTCCCGGTCGCGAGTTCAAGGCGCGTGTGGATTACGTCGCCGCCGCGATCGATCCGTCGACGCGGCGTCTCATGGTCCGCGCCACCATCGACAACAGGGACGGATCGCTCAAGCCGGAAATGTTCGCCAACGTTACCGTCTATGCCGGCGAAATCCGTCCCTCGGTCGGCGTGCCGAAGCAGGCTCTAATCTTCGAGGGCGATCGTGTCCGGGTCTGGGTTTCGCGCGACGACGGTTCCGTCGAGCTGCGCGAAATCCAGATCGGGTTGACCAATGGCGACCTCGTTGAGGCGCGCGGCAACCTGAAGGCCGGTGAAAAGATCGTCACACGCGGAAGCCTGTTCATCGACCGTGCCGCTTCCGGCAGCTAACGTAAGGCAAGCCGGTTCACATGGAACGTCTCGTCGCCTTCGCAGTCAGTCGCCGCTTCCTCATGGTCGGCCTGTTCGCCGCCATGCTGGTCGGCGGCCTGATCGCGTTTCAGCAGCTCAACATCGAAGCGTATCCCGATCCGACGCCGCCGATGGTCGACATCGTGACGCAAAGTCCGGGGCTGTCGGCCGAGGAGATCGAGCGCTACATCACGATCCCGCTGGAGACTCAGGTCGCCGGCATCAAGAACATGAAGGTGATCCGGACAATCTCGTTGTACGGCTTGTCCGACGTCAAGCTGCAGTTCTCCTTCGACTACACCTACGAGCAGGCCCTCCAGCAGGTTCTGAACCGCCTCTCGCAATTGCCGCCGTTGCCGAACAATGCGCAGCCGCAGATCTCGCCGCTGAGCCCGATCGGCGAGAGTTACCGCTACCGGCTGGTGGGGCCGCCCAACTACTCCGTGCTCGATCTGAAGACATTGCAGGATTGGGTCCTGCAACGGCGCTTCCGCACCGTCCCGGGCGTGATCGATGTAACTGGCTGGGGTGGCAAGACCAAAACCTACGAGGTTGAGGCTGATTTCAACAAGCTCGTGGCGAACGGCTTGACGCTCCCGCAACTTCAACAGGCCATCAACAACGCCAACGTCAACGTTGGCGGCAACACCGTCAATATCGGCCCGCAATCCGCCGTCGTTCGCGGCGTCGGCCTGATCCGTTCGATCCACGCGCTCGAAAATACGATGGTGGCGTCCAATGGCGGCACGCCGGTGCTGGTCCGCGACGTCGCAACCGTCACCGTCGGCGAGCAACCGCGGCTCGGCATCGCCGGCCAGGATCAGGACGACGACATCGTTCAGGGCATCGTCCTGATGCGCCGCGGAGAGCAGAGCTCGCCGACCATTTCGCGCGTCGAAGAGCTCGTCGCCAGCATCAACAATTCGTCGATCCTGCCCCCTGGCGTGCGCATCGAGCGCATCTATGACCGCAAAGACCTGATCCAGACCACGACCCACACCGTGCTGGAGAACATGGTGGTCGGAATCGGCCTGATCGTGCTGTTGCAGTGGATCTTCCTCGGGGACCTGCGCAGTGCGATGATCGTCGGCGCAACGATTCCGTTTGCATTGTTTTTCGCGGTCACCATTCTCGTGCTGCGAGGCGAATCCGCCAATCTGCTATCGGTCGGGGCGATCGATTTCGGGCTGATCGTGGATGCGACCGTGATCATGGTGGAGGCGATCTTCCGGCGCCTGTCGCATACCGAGCGGCTGACGCCGGGCGAGCGGGCGACGATCTCGTCGCGCACCGTCATGGACATGAAGCATCATGCCATCCTGACGGCTGGCTCCGACGTGTCGCGCTCGATCTTCTTCGCCGCAGCCATCATAATCGCGGCCTTTTTGCCGCTGTTCACCTTGAGCGGCGTCGAAGGCAATATTTTTGGTCCGATGGCACGGACTTATGCTTATGCCCTTGCAGGCGGCCTGCTTGCAACCTTCACGGTCACGCCGGCGCTGAGCGCCATTATCCTTCCGGCCCATGTCGAGGAGACCGAGACGTTTCTGATGCGTTGGGTGCATCGGCTCTATATGCCAGTGCTGGCGCGATCGCTCGCACATCGCCGCGTCGTGCTGGCGGGCGGCGCCGTCCTGGTCCTGATCACGGTCGTCGCCGTGCGATTGCTCGGGCTCGAGTTTCTGCCCAAGCTGGAGGAGGGCAATCTCTGGATCCGCGCAACCTTGCCGCCGACCATCTCGCTCCAGGAGGGTAACTCCTACGTCAACCAGATGCGCAAGGTGATCGCTGCCCGGCCAGAGGTCGAGTCGGTGGTATCGCAACATGGCCGGCCAGACGACGGTACCGACGCCGCCGGCTTCTTCAACGCAGAATTCTTTGCGCCGCTCAAGCCCGCCAAGGAATGGCCTGAGGGCGAGGACAAGGACGCGCTGACCGCCATGCTGCTGGGGCAGCTTCAGGAAAAGTTTCCGGGCGTCGAGTTCAACTTCTCGCAATATCTCCAGGACAATGTCTCGGAGGCCGTGTCGGGCGTGAAGGGCGAAAACTCGATCAAGCTGTATGGCAGTGACCTCCAGGCGTTGACGGACACCGCAAACAAGATCAAGGCGCAGCTCGCCACCGTTCAGGGGATCACTGACCTTGCGGTCTTCACCTCGCTCGGCCAACCGACCATCCAGATCGATGTCGACCGTGCCCGCGCCGCGCGGTACGGGCTGTCGCCGGGCGATATCAATGCGACGATCAAGACCGCGATCGGTGGCGACAGCGCCGGGGACCTCTACGAGCCGGGCTCCGACCGGCATTTCCCGATCATCGTCCGCCTTGCACCACAGTTCCGAAAGAGCGCCGAGGCAATCCAGAATTTGCGAATTGGGGCGCAGGGGCCGAACGGCGTCACGCAGGTGCCGCTGAGCGAAGTCGCGACAGTCAAGGTCCTGTCCGGCGCCGCCTATATCTATCGTGAGCAGCAGGAACGCTATCTGCCGATCAAATTCTCGGTGCGCGAGCGCGATCTCGGCAGCGCCATCCAGGAGGCGCAGGAGAAGGTCGCGGCCAACGTGCAATTGCCGGCGGGCTCGCATCTCGAATGGGTCGGCGAATTCGGCAATTTACAGGATGCGATCCGGCGGCTGTCGATCGTGGTGCCGATCAGCCTCGCGCTGATCGCCATGCTGATCTGGTTCAATTTCGGCTCGATCATCGACACCGTCCTGACCATGAGTGTGATCCCGATGGCCGTGCTCGGCGGCATCCTGGGCCTGCTCGTGACCGGCATTCCCTTCAGCGTCTCGGCGGCAATCGGCTTCATTGCACTGTTCGGCATCTCGGTGATGGACGGAATCATCATCCTGTCCCAGTACAACGCGCTGATCGACGAGGGTATGGAACGCGGTGCCGCGATCCTCCGCACCGGCGAGCTTCAGCTTCGTCCGGTGCTGATGACCTGCGTGGTCGCGGGCATTGGGCTCTTGCCCGCGGCGCTCTCCAGCGGCATCGGCTCGCAGGTGCAGAAGCCGCTTGCGGTCGTGGTTGTCGCCGGAATGATGCTGGCGCCGATCGTCATTCTGGTCACGCTGCCAGCACTGATCTCGATGTTCTCGCGGCGGACCCGGCCGGGCCTGGCGGCGCAGCCTCAGTTGGCGCCGGCAGAATGAGGTGGGGCGTGCGTAACAAGATCGTCAGGGGGGCTGTGCGAGCGTCCGGCCGGACACTGGTACTTTTCCTTGCCGGGGCGGCGATGACGGTTTGCGTGCCATCGCGCGCGGAAACGCTGTCCGAGGCGTTGGTCCGGGCCTATCAGTCGAGCCCGCAGCTCAACGCCGATCGTGCCCGGCAGCGCGGCACGGACGAGAACGTGCCGCAGGCGCTCGCCGGCTACCGGCCGCAGGTGGTCGCGAGCCTCAGCGCGGGTTTGCAGGCGGTCAGGAATACGCTGCCCGACAATACGATCCAGGGCGCGACGCTGCGTCCGTGGACGATTGGCGTGACCGTCAGCCAGGTTCTGTTCAACGGCTTCAAGACCGCCAACAGCGTGCGCGTCGCCGAGTATCAGGTTCTGTCGGGGCGCGAGGCGCTGCGTAACACCGGGCAGGGCGTGCTGCTCGACGCCGTCACGGCCTATATGAACGTATTGGCCAATCAGGCCCTGGTTGAGGCGCAGCGCACCAACGTCGCAGTGCTGCGTGAGATCCAGGCGACGACGAAGAAGCGTCTCGATGCGGGCGATGTGACGCCGACCGATACGGCCCAGGCCGAGGCGCGCCTCAGTCGGGGCCTTGCCGATCTCAATGCCGCTGAGGTGACGCTTGCCATCAGCAAAGCGACCTACGTCCAGGTGATCGGCGGGCCGCCCGGTCAGTTGACGCCGGCCACGCCGGTCGATCGGTTATCGCCAGTGACGATGCCGGCATCGATCGAGACCGCCAATCACGAGCATCCGGCGGTGCTCGGTGCGGGCTACGATGTCGACGTCGCGCAGACCACGATCGAGGTCGCAGAAGGCAGTCTGCTCCCGACGGTTGCCGTACAGGCGAACGCCAGCCGCTCCAAGGATTCGGATTCCACGCTGAGCACGTTTGCGACCAATCAGGCCTCGATCCTCGGCCAGATCAACGTACCAATCTATGACGGCGGTACCGCGGCCTCCCAGACGCGCCAGGCCAAGGAACTCGCCTCGCAAAGCCGTCTGGTGCTTGAGCAGGTCAGGAGCCAGTCGCGGACGGCGGTTGTCGGCGCGTGGGTGTCCAATGAGGGCACCAAGGTCGCACTGACAGCGGCCGAGTCGGAGGCGAAGGCGGCAGACGTCGCATTGCAGGGCGTCCGCCGCGAGGCGGCCGGTGGCCAGCGCACCACGATCGACGTGCTCAACGCCCAGCAGGACCTCACCGCGGCCCGTTCGCGTCAGATCCAGGCGCAGCGCGACCGGGTGATCGCTTCCTACACGCTGCTCAGCGCCGTCGGCCGGCTGGATGTCCGCACGCTCAATCTCGATACGCCGGATTATCTGCCGGAGGCCCACTATCACCAGGTGCGCGACGCTTGGCACGGCGTACGCACACCATCCGGACAATAGGCGTTCGCGCCGCAGGAGGAATGAGCATGATCGGCGGAAGGCGCGCACTCCCGGCTCTCGTTGTTGCCGTCGCGGCCGTGCTGGCCTCCACTTTCGTAGCCAACGCACAGGGTTTTGGCCGAGGCCGCGGCAACTCAGGTCCGCCCGTCGAAAGCCGGCCAAAGGTCGACGAGAAGGCTTACAAGGCCGCGCTGGACAGGATTCCGGTGCCTGACGAGAAGTACGATCCCTGGGGTGGCGCCCGCGCCACTGATGCGGCAAAGGCGTCCAAGAAGAAGAACTAGCGCACCGCCGGCCGACGACCGTTCGCCAGCATTGCGACGACCGTCATGGCCGCCAAATGTCTGCCGTTGCTCGCGACGGCGACTGATGAACTTCGGTTCTCGGGCAGTCGTGCCCACTATGCGGCGCCTATATGAGCGGACGCCGGGCTATCTCGATTTCCTATCCGATCACCCACATCATGCTTCCATGCGATATCCGTTCGTGGAGGCCAGGGTGCCTAGGCGGCGATCACATCGCAGCCGGTTTGCCCTCGAGGATCGAACCAATTCATTCCGGATTGACCGCGATCTCACTCCCAAGAGTGCGAACCAAGAGTGCGAACGCGGGTATCGGCGGCGTCTGGCTTCGGGGGCAATATGGCAAGGGAATCGTTCGCTAGGCTGATGCTCCTCACTTATCGCGCCCTTGAGGTGCTGATGACGTTCCTGTTCCCGGCCTGGTACGGACCGTCCGCCAGATACCGGCCGGAAAATCATTACATGCGCGGCCCAGGGCCGAAATGGCGTGCGAAATATCTGGCCGAGTCTGTCTCTCCCCCCACGCGGTCGATCACCTCTTCGCGTCCTCGACAGGAATGATCGCGCGCTCATGGCTGACCCGCGGCGCTGCCTCAGCCAGCCGGAAGATCAAATACCTGACAGTCCGGGCGACGGCGCGCTTCGCGCGACGTTGAATTTGCCTTTGATGCGGCTCACATGTGGATGGAGTTGTTGTATGCTCGGTTAGCTATCAGCGCCGCAAGCACACGCTGACGGGCTTGCTTTTCGGCCGACGTGTGTCGCCTGCCAGGCGGGAGTTCAAGTGGTGACGGATGTTGAATCGAAGCTGCCGCAGGACATCGCGCCGGCGCCTGATGCCGAGCCCCTTCTGGGTCCGGTAGCATCGGAACTGGCGCGCTACGTTGCTTCAATCGCCATGACCGCCGCCGCGACGGTCGTCGCTGTCGGTATTGACAGCAGCGTCACTATCCCCAACCTGTCGCTTATTTTCGTGCTTCCAGTGATCATCGCAGGGGTGAGTCTCGGCCTCGGTCCGTCACTCTGTTCGGCGATATCAGGTGCTCTGGCATTCAATTTCTTCCTGACCGAGCCACGCTACTCATTGGCGGTCGATGACCCCGCGAACATCTGGGCGATTGGACTGCTGTTCGTGGTCGGGGTCATCGTGAGTGCAGTTGCCTTCACCTCCCGGCAGAGGGCGACCGAAGCGAGGCTGTCAAGAAGGCGCGCGACCTTGCTGCAAGGCTATTGCCGTGATGTCGTCGCGGCCGACAATACGAAGGCGATCGTCTCGGTTACGTCCCGGGCACTGGCAACGCTCTTCCAGGTTCCCGTCATCGTGATGCTCGTTACGGAGGGCAGGGTGGTTTCCCTCGAGCAAGTCGGAGACGTGGAGCCGCAGGAGGCCGAGTTGGAGGCGGCACGATCGTCCCTGGCGACTGGAACTGTCATACGCAGTGGCATCTATCCCAATCTGGCCTCCCGCTTTGATTTCTGGCCCGTGGAGACCGACGAAGGCCGGAATGCCGTGGTTGGACTCGCATTCGACCCTGATGAACGCCCTTCCTCACCGGATGCGCAGATCGACGTCGTCGTGCGCATCCTAGCCTTGGTGCTTGACCGTCAACATGCGCGGGTCAAACGCGATGCCCGACCGTCAGATTGAATCCGAACCATCCCGCGCTCCAAGCCTGCAACAAAATGAAGGCAGGCGATTTAAGGTAACGGGGTGGTGCACACCGCTCGACAGGTTTGGAGGAAGCTCGTTGTGAGCGTCGTAGCAGCCCATTTGTATCGTCATGGCAAGAAGGCAAAAGCCGTTTCATTGGACGAGCCTATCGATTGCAAGGGCAAATCCGAGTTTGTCTGGATCGGGTTATTCGAGCCTCCGGAACGAGAGCTTGAACAGCTCGAGAAGAACTATGGGCTTCATCCTCTTGCGATTGAAGATGCGCTGAAAGCGAACCAATTGCCGAAGGTCGACGTTTATGGCGACCAGCTGTTCGTGATGACGCGCACCGCCCATCTCGAGCACGACCGCATCGCCTATGGTGAAACCGCAATTTTCGTCGGGAAGAATTTCATCATCACGGTTCGCCATGGCTCGGCGCGCGCGCATAGCAATCTCCGCGCCCAGCTCGAAGCAGCCCCCAGCCTGCTGGGCTATGGCCCCGACTACGTTCTCCATGCCATCCTCGACTTTATCGTCGACGGCTATCTTCCGGTGGTCGAGACGATCGAGGAACGCGTTCTCACCATGGAGCAAAGCGCTCTCGACAGCTTTCTTAGCCGCGCGGACGTCAAGCGGCTCTTCGGGCTTCGCCAAGAACTGATCCGCTTCCAGCGAATTATCGGCCCGATGACGGAGGTCTGCGGCCGGCTCGTTCACCTCGAGACGCCGTGTCTTGACGCCAACGCTCGGCCTTATTTTCAAGACGTCCTGGACCATGTGCGGCGCGTCGAAGCGATGGTGAACTCCCTGCGAGATGTTCTGACTTCGGTTTTTGAGGTGAGCAATCTGTTGGAGCAGCAGCGTCAGGGCGTGATCACGCGGCAGTTGGCCGCCTGGGCCGCCATACTGGCCGTACCGACCGCGATTGCCGGAATTTACGGCATGAACTTTGAAAACATGCCCGAGCTGAAGACGCAATACGGCTACTTTGTCGTCGTTGGCATTATCGTCGTATTGTGCGGTGTGCTTTACCTGCGTTTCAAGCGCGCTCGATGGCTCTGACGCTAGTGGCTCGTCGCATTTGCCGAGTTGGGCCATTTCATAGATCGCACCGCGGCAAAGCTCAGTTGTGGAAATTCGGAGAGCTCGGGACTCGTAGACATCTGCCACCAACACAAGATCGCCGTGAGTGCTGCGTACCACCTCTTCCCACTTGTGATCTCCCGCAAAACGTGCCGGCCAAATGTCGACCCGGTTTGCGCGAATTCGCTTTCAATGTGACCCGCGCAAAGGGCGAGCGCTGCGCGAGTGACGTGTACATGGGGTTTTCGTGTGCGTGGTGAGAATCCGAAGGCCAGATTTTCGCTTCCAATTCGGACATAGATGAGCCTAGAAGGAGCAATCTGCGAAAGCCGCGTCGTGCCAAATTTCTCAGTCGATCCAGTCACATGCGGGGTCGATCCTAGATAAAATAGTTCAATAAAATGAATGACTTGCGTTGGAAATTTTCTACGGCTCCCATGATGGATTGGAGCGAGAGTTCAAGCGTTTCAATTGGTTAGGAGGCGGCGTGTGCACGACGTGTGCACCGGGAGATCAAGAAAAAGCTTGCGAGAGCCAATGTGAGCAGAAGCTCAGAAGTGGGGGCAGGGCGCGTGAACTTGGCGGATGTGCGCGACAAAAGACTCGCCAGGGCGCGGGAGCTACGGGTGCGGGGACGAGCGAACGCTGTTGTCGGCGACGAAAAGCGTCGCCTCTTTTGTCCAGCTCTGCTGGTCCAACTTCAAAACGATCAAAGCAGACCTCGAGCGTCCGTTCGCCGCAGAGCCCGAGCATTGTTCTCTCGGCGGGTTTCGCGGGCTCGTCAATTCAATGTGGGAAATCTGCGTCGAACTGGTCCGGTCGCGAGCGATTAGCATTGTGCGAACTCCGTATCGCCGATCTGGCGCACTACAATACCTCGCTGTTCCGGACCGAGTGCCCGATCTTCGTCGTGACCAACTGGGTCAGCTCTTCGAGCCAGGACCCCTCAAGACGTTCCAGGCGGCTTGATTGGCTTGGTCGAACGCCTTGCGGGATTCCGCCAACGCGGCACTGAGCACCGCCCAGGAATCGTTGCCTGCCTGCTTGAGCTTTTGCAGACGTGCTTCTGCTTCAGACGCATCGGACTTCAGTTGCTTGAGCGCGGCGTCGAGATCGGTGGTCCCGGCTTCGGTCACTTTGCCCGCCGCCTTCCGGAATTGATCCGCTGCCTCACGCCAGGCTTTCGCTTGCGCCGCTGCTATGTCCTTGAACGTGGCCTGCTGCTGCTCGATCTGCTTGCCGGCGCCTTCGAAGTAGGTCTTCATCTGCGTTTCGAACCCGGTCCAGTGCTTCTCCAGATCCGCCTTCGCGCGCGCCCAGGCGGCTTCGCCGGCTTCCGCTTGCGTCTTGAGCAGCGCCTGAAATTCATCGCGCCGTTTCTTCAGATCCGCGACGATCTCGTCGGCCTTGACCCTGGACTCGGCTTTGGCCTCCGTCGCCTTCACTTCGAACGAAGCCAGTGCGGCATCCATTTCGTCGATCCGCTCCTTTGCCCAACTGAGGTAGAAATGCATGCTGCTTTGCTCGGACATGACCATCTCCGTTGACTAGCCGACGTATTGATAATCATGCTTTAGCTTCGCTTCTCTCGACTTGACCTGCGTCAAGGTTCCTGAAAGCGAGACGTCTCAAGCAGCTGCATGTGGAAGCGGCGTTGACGTTCCACAGTCAGCGGCGACTTGCTTGCGCGGCGCTGGCTTCAGGTTGGCGGCCTCCGATGCCTGACAGGCAGCTCTACGCGGCCGTCCAGCCGCCATCGATCGCGAGATTGGCACCAGTGATCTGCGCGGCGTCGTCACTGCACAGGAACAGCGCGAGCGAGGCGACTTGCTCGGCCGTGACGAACTCCTTCGTGGGCTGCGCTGCGAGTAGGATGTCACTGATGACCTCATCCCTCCTCAAGTTGCGCGCTTTCATCGTGTTGGGGATTTGCTTCTCGACGAGTGGTGTCCAGACGTAGCCGGGGCTGATGCAGTTGCAGGTGATCTTTGACCGCGCGAGCTCCAGCGCCACCGTCTTTGTAAGGCCTGCGATGCCATGCTTGGCAGCGACATAGGCTGACTTGAAGGGGGAGGCGACCAGCGAGTGAGGCGAGGCCGTGGTGATGACGCGGCCCCAGCCGCGCTTCTTCATGCCGGGCACTGCTGCGCGGATTGCATGGAATGCGGCGGACAGGTTGATCGCGATGATCGCATCCCACTTCTCGGGTGGAAATTCCTCGATGGGAGAGACGTGCTGGATGCCGGCGTTGTTGATCAGGACGTCCACACTGTCGAAGGTTGCTGCGCCGAGTGCGATCAGCTCGGCGATTTCGATCGGTTTGGCCATGTCCGCGGGCGAATAGATCGTCTTGACCCCAAATTCGCTCTCGATCGCGGAGCGCTCCTTCTCGACATCAGCAGGTGCACCCATGCCGTTGAGCACGATGTTGGCGCCGGCTTCTGCGAAAGCACGTGCGCACGCGAGGCCGATGCCGCTGGTCGAGCCGGTTATGACAGCTGTCTTACCCTTCAGAATACTCATCTTATTCACTTTGCTCTGTGTATTGCGTCAATAGCTGAAGCTTCGCGGCTGGCGAGAGCCTCAGCTGCGTGGGGTTGCGTCAGGTGACCAGACTTCGTTCTGAGGGCCGGAACACACGTCGGATTGGTTCTTGCAGATAATCGTGGGCCACTCTGCCAAGACCCAGCGTGAGATCTGCGCGGATGTGAATGGCCGAGACGATCTCCAGGACGGGGAGGTCGGCCACCGGCGCTAAGGCATGCGGCGTCAGGGAGAGAGCCGCGGGCCCGGTCCAGGCGCCCTTCAGCGCAATCTGCTCGAGGTGGTATTCGACGAGCTCGCAGATGCGTGGGCTGCCGTCGACATGCGGGATGATCTTGAGCAGGAAGTTCGGCTCGCTGAGCGCTGCCTTGACCTGGCCAAGATCGGCTTCGCGGTGCTTGTAGCCCATCGTACCCGTCGCAACCCGCAAGGGACCGTAGTCGAGTGTGCCGATTAGGGTGTCGATTTCGGTTCGCAATGTCGGCTGGGCCAGTTTTTTCGGAAAGCCCCAGAGCTCGCGTCCGCCTGCAATCGGCCCTTCGTCGTTGAGGAACATGCAATGACTGTAGCCGCCTCTGCGCCCGCGAAAGGAGACCGGGATGACCTGGCCGCTTTCGGTGTAGTCGCCAAAGCAATTCGAATCCGGCATGCGGATGAATTCATATTTGACGAGCGCTTCGCGTGCATCGAGCTCCAGCGGTTCGGGCACCACGGCGCGCAGCTTTGCCGGATCGGTGCGATAGGTGATGATCAAATATTCGCGGTCCACAAACCGATACGGTCCTGGCGGATAGGCCGGACTGGTCAGCGGCATTGCAAAGGCCTGCTTTCGTACTTCACTCTCACGCATTTGGTTCTCCCTGCGGCCGATGACGGCCGGACCTATTCGCGACCATCGTTCTCGAGGTCGAATGTGAAGACGCCGTCCGCGCTGGCGGCGCGCGTGAGCACCTCGGGATGTCGCAGCGTGCGGAGTGCATCGTGGTAACCGGCGCGCCAGTGATCCTGCATCGAAAGCCGGGAGAACTCGTAGTCCTTGGAGTGTCCTTCGTGATTGCGTGCGCGGTAGATCAGGTGGACGATGTTGTAGACGTTGTGAGAGACCGCGGTGCTGAGGAGCTTCACGTCGTCATGTTCCTGTAGATCTTCCGGAAGCCGGCCCAACAGGGCGGTGAGCGCACGGCGGAGGCGCTGCACGCGCTTGAATTGGTCGGTGCTTGCGCGCGTGCGGCTCGAATATTGTATTTCCTTTTGACGCGTGACGACCTCGGGCAGATTGCTCGGAAGCTGGCCCTTCGCGTTCCAGAGGTCGACCTGAAACGCCAGCATGTCCTGCGGCGCACCCCAGTCGATCACCCATTGCAGCGGCGTATTGGAAACCAGGCCGCCGTCCCAGTAGTGCTCGCCCTCGATCTCCACCGCGGGAAAGCCCGGCGGCAGCGCGCCGCTAGCCATGATGTGCTCCGGCCCGATGGTGTGGGTGCTATTGTCGAAATAGACGAAATTGCCGGTTCTTACGTTGACCGCACCTGCACTGAAGCGCGTCATTCCCGCGTTGAGGCGATCGAAGTCGACCAAGCGCTCGAGCGTGCTCTTCAACGCGCTTGTGTCGTAAAAACTGGTCGCCTCGGTCGTTCCGCCGGAATGTAACCAGGGCATGAGGGGGCGCGCGGAGAAAAATCCGCTTGCACCGCATGCCGCGGCAAGGCCGGCGCTCAATTGGTTGAGGACATTGCGCGCATTGTCGTTGCGCCTATCGAGAAGTGGATTTCCAGACCAATCCCAGGGCGCGGTGGAGGTCACTTGCGTCCAGAAATCGCGGAGCCGGTCAACACGGGACTCTGGCGGGTTGCCCGCAATGATCGCGGCGTTGATTGCGCCGATCGAAATGCCGGCAACCCAATCCGGATGGATGCCGGCTTCGGCCAGGGCTTCGTAGACGCCCGCCTGATAGGCCCCCAGAGCGCCGCCGCCCTGCAAGAGCAGGGCGATGCATTCGAATGGTAGCCGCCGTTGGGGGGTCGGCAGGTGTGGTCGGGGCTGGAAGTTCATGACTTGGCGTGTCTCTCTGGTGTGATGATCGAGGCTAACGTTGAAAGAGTGCGGGAAGGTTCAGCAAAAAACAAACTATACGGTATAGTATATATATTGCACGGCGATCGAGCAACTCACGACGTCGTGCTTCAGCGGCGGATCGGCACGTCCGCGCCTAGTGCTGAGTTGACCGCTGTCCGACCTTGGGCGGCTCGAGCATCACTTCCTTCAAGCGGTCGCCACTGGCGACGACAACCACGAAGTTGACTTTGCCATCCTGCTTCACCAACCCACCGGCAAGCGCGTTTCCCGCCGCGGCTTTCTCAGCGACCTGCACCGCTTCCGACAGTTCCTGCTTGATCCAATTCAGGGCGATGATGTTGGCGAGATCAGCTCGATCAAGCTCCTTGAGCGATGACGCAATTTCCGCTTGCGATACGCTGCCGGTGTTTGCATCTATGACATTTTCAAAGACCCGTTCGTTCTTGATCGTGCGCACGCGGTAGACCGGCGGCCCGGATATCTCGAAGCTGACGTCTGCGGTCCTCGAGCCGTCGTGCAGACGCTCTGCAATCGCCATTGCCTGGCCGAGTGGGACCCGTGTGGTGCGGAATTGTTCGAGCACACGGTGCATCGCTGCTTCGTCGACGTCTGCCTGCGCGGCTGCGCTGCGGCTTTCGGCGTCAGCAGGCGTCCGGGTGACATCGGCCATGGCTCCCGTGGCAGCGAGCATGGCGGACCAAACGATGAGGGCAAACAACTGGTTCTTCGGCATTGATTAGATCCTGTGGCGTCTCGTCTAAAGGTGTCTGGCGGTGCCGCTCGTCCGAGGCGGCGGCAGGGACGGTGCTCTCCGCTCAATCGAGCGGATCTCCCCATAATGTTTCGACATGCGGGTGACGGGCAGATCGCAGCCCCCTTCCGGTCCGTCTCTGAGCGTGCTTGCGCTGTCGGGCCGTGATCTCTGGCGGCCTCCGGCCTGGGTCTGCTCGATCAGAAACGGCGGACTGCAACTGCGCCAGGCTTTCGCGCAGGCGTGTGTCCGTCGATGAAGCTGAGCCGGCCTCACTGATGTCGGCGGCAGAATCGGCGACCTCAGGAGATGGCATCGATTTAGCCGCACCGCTCTCGTTTTCCGCTGGCACCGGATTGACGAGGGACACATTGGTATCGATGACAACCGCGTCCGGTCCTCTCATCTCAGAATGGATGCGGATCGGCGGCAAAGCAGAATGCGAATCCGTGAGCCGGCTCGTCACAGGTGCGGGCAGCACCCAATCGGCCGCCAGAAGCAGCAAGAGCAAGGCTCCTCCAGCCAACAGAAAATAGGCCCGCAAGGGAAGCTCGGGTTCGACAATTCTGCTCGCGTGTCGCGACAACGCAGATTTCCTGCTCACGACGCTTGGCTCCGGGACATGGAATGTTCTCGTCTCACCGTCAGATGCCCCAGGGGCGGGGATGCCGGCGCGCGAGCTCGGCATCGAGATAGCCGCGCTCGTCGATCCAGTCGGCCGGGCAATAGGCCATCGCCTTTGGGTTGATCAGGTGCCCGTCGCGCTCGAGGGCCGTTCGCGTGCCCGTGAGTCCGGTCCACACTGAAGCGCCGGTGGCCGGCTCCACGTGCATGATGTCGAACACTTCGATGAAGTTGAGCATGTCGAAATTCCAGGATGCTCAGGCGGCGGGCCGGGAAGGGGGCTCGACCCCTTCAAGCGCGATGCCTCTGCGGACGAGTTCCGATTCGATCATGTCGAACATGCATTCGACTGGCGCGAGCCAGACGTTGACCCAATAGATGATGCCATCGCGAGCGAGCAGCAGTGCCGGGGTCATGCGAAGCCCCGTCGGTTGGCAGCATGCCGCACCGGCGCGGGCTCGCGATTGGCGAGCGCGTGCGCCCAGGCGAGCACCGAAATCGTGACACCCAGCAGCAGGCTTACGCCCACGAGCGACACGGCCACGATCAGATTCAGCGACGCGACCGCAATCCCGGGCCAGGGATTTTCCCGCGCGAGCGCCACGAACAGGGTTGACATCTTCGATCTCCAAAATAAACTACACCGTATAGTTCATATACAGCGCGGTTCGCGAAGCCTGTCAAGAGCAGAGACTCACAAGCGCGTATTCGTACTGATCGGACGACGGGGACTTCGGAATGAGGCCAGGAACTCCCTTTCGAAAGCAGATGCCTCAACTTCAGAAAGGATTCGTTATGTTCAAGAACCGGCTAATGCTTGCAGTCTTGGTGTTCGTTTCGTTCGGTGGCGGGGTTGCCTTCGCACAGGAGGACCGCGGCACAGCAGAGCAGAGGGCGGCATGCGCGCCTGATGCATTTCGTCTCTGCGCGGGCTACATCCCTGACCCCACCAATGTGGAAGCCTGTCTCAGGCAAAGAAAGTCGGACCTGAGCGATGCTTGCAGAGCCGTCTTCGAGAACTCCGCGGCCGCGGCTTCGGTGAGAACCATCGGATCGCACCGCTATCGCGGCGCAAAAGATGGGGAATGACCGCATGAACACGATCTATGCTCCCGCTTTCGCTGCGTTCGGGGGCTCGGCCTTCGGAGCCATTTCCACAATCGTGACGGGATGGGTGACCCGTCGTCGCAGGGTCCGTGAGCGCCATCATGCCCACACGGTCTCGAAGCGTGAAAAGCTGTACCGATGCTTCATCGAGGAGGCGTCCCGGCTTTACGCGGACGCGCTGACCAGCGACAAATCCGAGATCCCGGCGTTGGTGAATCTGTATGCGCTTATCGGGCGTATGCGGATTCTGTCCGACGATGAGGTGGTCCACGCCGCGGAACGGGCAGGCCGACTGATCATCGAAACCTACCTTGCACCGAACACGTCGTTCGTCGACCTGCCGGGTTTCCTGGAGGAGATGGATCCGCTGCGTGAATTCGGCGAGGCCTGCCGGCGTGAAATGCACACGATTCATTCGCGTTGAGGCCGAACATGCTGAAGGCGCAGACCCCCCGTCGGGTTGGATCGTCGTGCACTCGTGAACGAATTGTGCAGGCTGCAATCCGCTTGTATCGCGAGATCGGGTACCGGAAGACCACGGTTGCCGATGTCGCTCGCGACGTATCAATGTCGCCTGCAAATCTCTATCGGTTTTATCCCTCCCGCCGGGCGCTCGAAGAGGCCGTCGTGACAGAGTTGCTCGAGGAGGTGTCGGCGGCGGCTGCAAGTGCAGCGCGAACCGGGCGCTCGGGCCTTGAGCGGTTAAACGCCATCTTTAGGGCGATCACTCGGATGCATGAAGATCGGCTGGCAAACAATGTCCGATTGCACGACCTAGTGGTCGCCGCCGGACAAGCAAACTGGCCGGCCAGCCTGTCCCGTGCGGATCGCCTTCGCGGTGTCGTGCAGTCGGTCATCGCAGCCGGGCAGGCTGGTGGCGAATTTCGAGCAGGGAGCCCGATGGCGCTGGCCTGCTGCCTGCTGGACGCGATGGATGCATACCTCAATCCGTCCCGTATCAAGGCGACCGCTGTTCGGCCGGCCTTCAACGAGATGATGAGTTTTTGCGCGGGAGCGCTCGGCAACGCAGCGTCCGTTAACGCGGAGTCGTTTCAAGTGACCAGCATCGGGGCCGATTTGCGTTCCAAATCCGCCTGTCGAACCTAACGCGCGGCGATTGCCGGCTCACGGCGTCCAGTCTGCCTCACAGGCCGCAAGGAAAAAGCCAACCCGCTCGCGCACGAAAGAAGGCAGCTCCCGTCTCAGCTCCTTGGGTGTTTCTCCCACCAACGAGCGAAACAGCATCGGCAGCAGGATCAGATCCAGGAAGATCTGAGCGGTGGCAAGGCTTCGCTTCCCGGTAAAGGGACCTTTTTGAGCGCGCGCCAGCTTCTGCGTCGCTTCATTCAGGAGTTGGGAAACGGCGTTGACGGAGCGATCGCGCGCGGCATCGTGGACGTTGCGGCTCAGCTCGGGGAAACGCTGCGCTTCGGCGATCGTGG
This sequence comes from Bradyrhizobium sp. 2TAF36, assembly GCF_052114925.1. Lineage (NCBI taxonomy): Bacteria > Pseudomonadati > Pseudomonadota > Alphaproteobacteria > Hyphomicrobiales > Nitrobacteraceae > Bradyrhizobium > Bradyrhizobium sp. 2TAF36. Next base: position 20,895 of record NZ_JBFRFR010000089.1, read on the forward strand.
CGCGGACCATGCCCAACGATTCTTCGATGACCTTCTCGACGACGGCGGTGCCGAGGCTCGAGAGCTTGTCCTGAAGGGTGCGGCCCTCGGGCTCGAAGCCATCGAAGTCCGTCAGGCCGCTGATGGTGCGGGCCACGACCGCTGCGAACAGTGCCTCCTTCCCGGGAAAATGCGCATAGATGGTTGGCTTGCTCGCCGGCGCCAGCTCGGCGATGTCATCGATACTGGCACTACGGTAGCCCTTCTCGAGAAAAAGCTGCTGGGCTGCATCAAGGATCCGGACTTGAACGTCACCGGCGAGATCCTTGGGCGGTCTGCCCCGTTTCGGGGTGTTTTTCTTCGTCATGCGTCGGTCTCCCAATCACGAGCCTGTGGGCGCGCAGATCGCACTTGACATGCCCGGTGGGAAAAGGCAACAAAAAGAAAATATACGGTATAGTTTAATTTATCCGCGACCTGGACCTCGTAGGACCGGCGACGGCCTTCCGGATGGTCGGGGCCCGCAAAAGTGCGCGTTGGCCCCGATCATCAGGACCACCTCAGGAGATCACAGTGACGATGTTGAGCCCGGACCCGCACCGCCCACAAGACGGCGTCCTGCTGCGTGAACTGCATCACCGGGTCGATAAAGGGATCGCCTCGGCGATCGATCTGGTCTCGGCCGCGGTCGTGCGGGCCGATGGGGCGGAAGCCAAGGCCGCCTTGAGCGATGTCGTCGAGCTGCTGCACGGACACGCCGAGTTGCATCGTGCGCTCGCAATGCCCCGGGGCGAAGCCCTCAATGACGCCGCGACTTACATTCGCAGACTGGGCTGCGCCCTGCGCGAGTCGCTGTTGGATCGAATGGGGATCCGGCTGGCATTGACCACTGAATCTCTCCCGCTTCAATCGGAGCGGTGCTGGCGGCTTGGCCTGATCGTCCATGACCTCATCGTAAACGCAGCGAGGCATGCGTGTTTCGACGCGCGCCCCGGCGAAATCAAAGTCAAGCTGGCGCGCATCGGCGCGGTGGCGAACTGCGTCGTGCTGGATAACGGCTCGCGGTCCGCGCGGGCGGCCCCGGGCCGGGAGCTCCAGATCAGCAGTGACCTTGCCAAGGGGCTCGGGGGACGGATCGAGCACGGCTTCGCCGCCGAGTTCACATCTGTCGTTCTCTCGCTTCACTTGAGCGAGCGGGAGCAACGGGCGAGCTGGTCGATGGCGACGCGCCGCATCAGGTCGCCGCGCCCGCTGAGAGCCAGGTCGTCCGTGACGCCCGGCTCGAGCTCCGGCCTCTCGGATCAGGTCGGACGCCAGGCCGCAATCGAAGCGGATCCAAACTTGTTGCGAGCACGTCCGAATGAACCGGCCCCGCTTTGCAAGGGCTCGGACATCCTTGGCGAGCTGCTGTCACCCTCTCACCGCATGGACGCGCTATGAAGCCGCGCTATTCGAACCGCACCAAAATCGATCGAACCGAGCGGATGCTGAGGCCTCTCGCCGGCTTGGCGCTCGCCCTTGTCGCAGCCGCGCTCAGCGGCTGCAACGATCACACAGGTGCTCCATCCGCGCGCGCCGCGTTCGTGCGCACGGAGGTCGTCCAGCAGAAGGACCGGCAGGCTTCGATCACCCTGACTGGCGAGGTGCAGCCCCGCTTCCGCGCCGATCTGTCGTTCCGTGTCAGCGGACGTGTGATCGCGCGCTATGTCGATGTCGGGACCCACGTCAAGGCCGGCGAAGTGTTGGCCCTTCTCGATCCCGCCGAGCAGGAGGCAGATGTCGATGCTGCGACCGCTGCTGTCCTCGCCGCGGAATCCCAGCTGCGTGTGGCGAAAGCGACTTTCGAGCGGCAGAAGGCGTTGATCGCGAGCGGCTTCACCACGCGCACGGCCTACGACCAGGCGCAGGAAGGATTGCGGACCGCGGAAGGCGCGCTCGAAGCGGCAAGAGCGCAGCTTGGAACCTCAAAGGACGCCCTCGGCTATACCGCGCTGCGAGCCGGAGCGGACGGCGTCGTCACCGCGCGCAGTCTGGAAACCGGTCAAGTCGTACAGGCTGCGCAACCCCTATTTTCGCTGGCGCAGGATGGGGAGCGGGACGCCGTCTTTGACGTCTATGAGTCCATTTTCCTCGGCAATGCCGACGACCGCAGCGTTTCGTTGGCGCTGGTCTCCGATGCGAGCGTGACCGCAAGCGGCCACGTTCGGGAGGTTTCGCCGGCCGTCGACGCCAAGAGTTCAACCATTCGGGTCAAGGTGGCCATCAAGGACCCGCCTTCCGCAATGACGCTTGGAAGCCCGGTCGCCGGATCTGTGAAAGTAAAGGCCGAGCGGCAAATCGCTTTGCCCTGGCGTGCATTGGTGGCGTCGGGCACCAGGCCCGCGGTCTGGACCGTCGATCCGGCAACGCGGACAGCCTCGCTGAAGCCCGTAACGGTCGGTGGGTACGAGGCCGGAGAAGTGTTGATCAAGGCGGGTCTCGAGCCGGGCGAGCGCGTCGTCGTCGACGGCGGCAAGCTTTTGAGCGTGGGCCAGCCCGTGACTTATGAAGGAGACCCCTCATGACGAGCCGCGCAATGATCGTGGCGGGCCCACTTGCATGTGCGTTGGCACTTGCCGGATGTCAGCAGGAGACAAAGGCGCCCGAGCCAGTGCGGCCAGTCCAATCGGTGCTTTTCGAAGCGGACCGCGCAGACGATGCGGTGGCGGTGGGCGTCGTCGAGCCACGGTACAAAACAAATCTCGGTTTCCGCGTACTGGGACGCCTGACCACGCGACCTGTCTATGTCGGTGATCTCGTGAATGAAGGACAGACGGTGGGCGTCGTCGACCCCACGGCCCTTGAGCTCGCCGTTCGCGCGGCCAAAGGGCAGCTTGCCAAGGCCGAGGCGCAGTTCGCGACCGTGAGAGCGACGGAGGAACGGCAGCGAACGCTCATCACGACCGACGCGACCACAAAGCAGACGTTGGATAACGCCGAGCAGGCGCGTGCCGGCGCCGAAGCAACGGTGGCTCGCGAACAGGCAAATCTGACCAAGGCGATCGAGCAGCTCGGCTATTCGCAGATCAAGGCCGATTTCGCCGGTGTGGTCACCGCAGTGGGGGCGGAAGTCGGCCAGGTGGTATCTCCCGGCCAAAGCGTGGTGACGATCGCAAGACCCGATATTCGCGAAGCTGTCGTCGACATCGGACATGACTTTCCGTTGCCGCTGGAGGTCGGGCTGCCATTCACGGTCAGCCTACAGCTCTTGCCCTCCGTTCAGGTGCAAGGGAGCGTTCGCGAGATCGCGCCGCAAGCCGATCCGGCGACGCGATTGAGGCGGGTCCGCATTGCGCTCAGCAATCCGCCCGAAGGATTCCGCCTCGGCGCGACTGTCACCGCGAAACTTGACAAGAGCCAAGGCCGGATATTGCGCCTGCCCAGCTCGGCGCTGCTCGCCAAGGAAGGCGCAAATTTCGTCTGGATCGTCGATCAACCCGCCAACACGGTCTCGCTGCACAAGATCAATGTGGTCGCAGACCAAACCGGCGCGCGCGTCACCGGCGGGCTTGCTCCCGGCACACGCGTCGTCACCGCGGGGATCCACAGCCTCAAGCAAGGACAGCAAGTCCGCATTGCACAGGATGAGAAGCCATGAAACCGTTCAACCTTTCCGACTGGGCGCTCGGCCATCGTTCGCTCGTCTGGTATTTCATGATCGCCTTCATGGCGGCGGGACTCTTTGCGTACCTTCAGCTGGGACGGCAGGAAGATCCTGACTTCACCATCAAAACCATGGTGATCCAGGCGCAGTGGCCGGGTGCTTCGCCTGAGGAAATGACGCGCCAGGTCACCGACCGGATCGAGAAGAAGCTCGAGGAGCTGGAATCGCTCGATTACACCAAGAGTGTGACGGTTGCGGGCCAGACCACCGTCTTCGTCTATCTGCGTGACAGCACCAAGGCTGTCGACGTGAAGCCGACCTGGATTCGCGCCCGCAACATGATCGCGGATATCAAGGGCGATTTCCCGCAAGGTGTGATCGGGCCCGGCTTCAACGATCGCTTCGGCGACGTGTTCGGCAACATCTATGCGTTCACCAGCGACGGCTTGAGCCAACGTCAGCTGCGTGATGAGGTCGAGGACATTCGTGCAAAGGTCCTGACCGTGCCCGATGTAGGCAAGGTCGACATCCTGTGCGCACAGGACGAGGTCATTTATCTAGAATTCTCCACCCGCAAGATCGCGGCGCTCGGTCTCGACGTTCACTCCATCATGACTTCTCTGCAGGGGCAGAATGCGGTCGCCCCGTCCGGCGTATTTCAGGAAGGGCCCGAGCGGATCAGCGTGCGGGTGAACGGACAGTTCACGTCAGAAGCAAGCCTGAAGGCAGTCAATCTGCGCATCAACGATCGCTTCTTTCCTCTGACCGACGTCGCAACCATCACGCGCGGTTATGCTGATCCGGCCAAGACCTTGTTCAGGTACAACGGGGAGCCGGCGATTGCGCTTGCGATCGGCATGAAGTCCGGCGCCAACCTGCTGCACTTCGGCGAGGCGCTGAAGGAGGAGATGTCGAGAATTACCGCCGACTTGCCGATCGGCGTCGGCGTTCACCTCGTCGCCGATCAGCCCATCGTTGTCGAGCACGCCGTCTCTGGCTTCACCGAGGCGCTGTTTGAGGCCGTGATCATAGTTCTCGGCATCAGCTTTCTCAGCCTTGGCATGCGCGCCGGACTTGTCGTCGCAATCGCGATTCCCCTGGTTCTCGCCATCACGTTCGTCGTGATGGCCTATGCCGGGATCTCGCTGCAGCGCATCTCGCTTGGCGCCTTGATCATCGCGCTCGGCCTTTTGGTCGATGACGCCATGATCGCCGTGGAAATGATGGTGGCGCGGCTTGAGGTCGGAGATCCTCTCGAAAAGGCCGCGACCCATGTCTATACCTCGACCGCCTTTCCTATGCTGACCGGCACGCTGGTGACCGTTGCCGGCTTCATTCCGATCGGACTCAATAACAGCAATGCGGGCGAGTTCACCTTCACGCTGTTCGTTGTCATCGCGGTCTCCCTGATCGTCTCCTGGATCGTGGCGGTGCTGTTCACGCCGTTGCTCGGCGTCACCATCCTGCCCGCAAAAATAAAGGGTCATCACGCGGAGAAGGGGCGCGTAGCGCGGTTGTTCGCGCGTGTCCTGCTCTTCTGCATGCACTTCCGCTGGATCACCGTCGGCGTCACGGTTGCAGCCTTTCTGCTGGCGCTGTTCGGCATGAATTTCGTGCAGCAGCAGTTTTTCCCCTCATCGGACCGCGCCGAGCTGGTGATCGACTGGAACTTGCCGCAGAACGCGTCGATCGCGGACTCCAATGCGCAGATTGCGCGATTCGAGCGCGAACAGCTTCAGGGCAACAATTCGGTCGATCACTGGTCGACCTATGTCGGCACCGGCTCGCCGCGCTTCGTCCTGTCCTTCGACGTGCAGACCGCCAACACCTGGTTTGGCCAGATGGTAGTCGTGACCAAAGGCGGCATCAAGGCGCGCGACGAGGTCAAGGCACGGTTCGAGGACTATCTGAAGAAGACGTTCCCCGGGACCGACACCTACGTCAAGCTGCTCGAAGTCGGTCCCCCGGTGGGGCGTCCCGTGCAGTATCGCTTGAGTGGGCCCGACATCGCGAAGGTGCGAGACCTCTCGCAGAAGCTTGCCGGAATCGTGCGGAGCGACCCCGAACTCGGTAATGTCGTGTTCGACTGGATGGAGCCGGCCCGCGTCGTCAAGGTCGACGTTCTCCAGGACAAGGCGCGCCAGCTCGGCGTGACTTCGGAGGACATTGCGACGACCGTGAACTCCGTGCTCGAGGGCTCGCCGATCACCCAGGTGCGCGACAGCATCTACCTCGTCAATGTCACCGGACGTGCAACCGCGCCGGAACGTGCTTCCATCAACACGCTGCGCGACCTGCAATTGACCGGACTCGGCGGTCAATCCGTGCCGCTCGGGGCCGTGGCCAACCTGCGTTACGAGCTCGAGCAGCCGACGATCTGGCGGCGCGCACGGATCCCCACCATCACGTTGAAGGCCGGCATCGTTGGCAACGTACAGCCCAAGACGGTCGTAGACCAGCTTGCGACGAAAGTGGCGGAGTTCAGCAAAGCGCTGCCGGCCGGCTATTCGGTGATGACCGGCGGCTCCGTGGAGGAGAGCGCCAAGAGCCAGGCGCCGATCATGGCCGTCGTTCCGCTCATGCTCTTCGTCATGGCGACGGTCCTGATGGTCCAGTTGCAGAGCTTCCATCGCTTGTTTCTGGTGTTCGCCGTTGCGCCGCTCGCCGTCATCGGTGTGGTCATGGCGCTACTGCCGAGCGGTGCCCCGCTTGGCTTCGTGGCCATCCTCGGCGTGCTCGCCCTGATCGGCATCCTGGTGCGCAACTCCGTGATCCTGATCGTCCAGATCGAGGATCTGAGGAAGGAGGGGCGCGCGGCCTGGGATGCCGTCGTGGAAGCGACCGAGCATCGCATGCGGCCGATTCTGTTGACGGCGGCCGCGGCAAGTCTCGCGCTGATTCCGATCGCGCGCGAGATCTTCTGGGGCCCGATGGCCTACGCGATGATGGGCGGCATCATCGTCGGCACACTGCTGACGTTGCTGTTCCTGCCCGCGCTGTATGTGGCCTGGTTCCGCATTTACCCTGATCACGGCGATCACTCGTCCGCGCATGAGTCCCCGGCGCCTTCGCACGATGCGCCGGCCTCCGAGCGGATATCCGTAACCAAACCGGTGCCCGTCCTCGAAACTCAGTTTTAACAAGAGAGAAATGACCATGTCCCGCAAGATGCTGTTGATGCTGTCGATCCCCGTGACGCTCGCGACCATGACGTTGTCTCCCAATGCGGCGTTCGCGCAGTTCCCTCCGCCGCCCCCCATGGCCGGGCCCCCGCCGATTGCGGCCGGAGGTCCTCCGTCCTTCGCGGCTCGTCCCCCGATGGGGCCGGGCGGTGCGCCACGTGCCGGCCTCGACGGCCCGCCGCCTCATCTCGATGCTGGACCTGCACCTCGCGGTGATCTCGCTGCGGCTGGGCGTGTCGGCGCCGCTGGTCGCGGCGGACCGGCGGTGGCGAGTGCGGTTCGTGGCACGTCGGTCACTTACAACCGCTTCGGAGACTACGGTCGCTACGGTGGATACCAATACGGCCATCGGGCCGCCTATGCCGCAGGCGTCTATGCTGCCGGAGCCACTGCCGGCTACACCTATGGCCGCTCGCGCGATGGCCATAACCTCGGACAGCGACTGCTACTACGTCTACGGGCGATACCGGCGCGTTATGGTCTGCGAATAAGATCGGGGTCTGCGCAGGACAGACTATAAGGCTATCCTTGCCCTGCTCGAAATCGTGGCGAGACCTTCTCGGTGGAAGCGCAGGACGTCTCTATAGGAATGAGCATAGGGATAGGGATCGCTCCAATAAATGGCCTCGGCCTCCTAGCTGCTTTATCGAGCGGTCCAGCCTATTGCGATGTCACCCGGCGGGATTGGGATGCTCGCGATTGATTGCTTTTGGTGCAACGCTGACCAGTATTGATCCGCCTTGATCTCCTCGGCTGGAGCTGGCTCAAATTGGCCGATGATGGATTGGACCGAGAGTTTAAGAGTTTCAATTAGTTAGAGGGACGCGTGTGCATGACGTGTGCACCGGGAGATCAAGAAAAATCTCATCACGGTCAATGTGAGATTGTAAGCAGGTCAGGCCGAATGGATGAGGCAGACGCTGGGGAATTATTCGGTCGTTGCCGAAGGAGGGGACGATCTCTGGTCTGAGAAAAGTCTCTGGATCGACCGACACGCGGCCGTCAGCCGCGCTCAGGCCACCAAAGCAACGTGCCCCCATTGAGCGCGTTTCGAGCTTCGTCGTGGCTGCGCTCAACGACGGCAATTGCCTGTCGCTGCCGAGAAGCGCTGGTAGCGCTAGTCTCCTGGGCTCGCTAAAGATATCGCCGCACGCTTGGAGCCGTTGTTGCAGCCGGTTCTTCACACGCATCGCGGCGGCACGCCCGAAGCGCCGCAGCGGCGGCGGAAACGAACGAGGCATTCTCGGCGAAATATGCTCCGTCGGCTACAGAATTTCCGGAAAGGACAAACACCGTTCGCCGGCAGAGCCCCGTCGAGGTCCGTCGCGCCGCGAGCACACTGTCGGGCTCGTCAAACAATAACGCCGATCGCTCCATCAGCGTCTAGGATCGTTGGAAAGCCGTTCGCGGCCTGAATGGCCTTCGCCTTTTCCAGCAGCTCGATGAGGTCAATGCCACGCTTCTTCGCGATCTCAATCAGTTCGGCCTTGTCGCTGTTCACCGACGTGGCGACCCCGAGAAACGCGAGGCCTCTAATGAAGTCCGCATCCGAACCCAATAGCTTGAATAGGCCGCCGCTTGAGAGAACATCTGCGGCCGACTGCCATCGGTCATCGCTGATTGCCAACGTCGCGAGCCACCGATAGAGCCTCTCCGCGCCTTGCGGGAGCGACTTCTTGATATGCTCACGGACGATCCCGATTGAATTGTTCGCAACTACAAATTCCAAGTTCGCTTCTTGCTCCGCGATGATCCGCAGATCTTTCGACCGCGATGACAGTTTTGCTTTTCGCTCTTCGCTTAGATTGCCTTCAAAGAGGACATATACGAGTTCGTTCTCCTTCCTTCTGATATGCTGTCGAAACTACTGCCGAACCATGCTGATCCGTCGCCTCGTGCCGCCCATCCAGGTTCATCCTTGAGGGATGATCATGTGGTCGTCAGTGTCGCGAGCCGGGCTTGCGGTGGACGCGGCAGCGTCGGGTGCGAATGGCAAAGGGCGGGCCGGATTGCTCTGCGTGAGCCCGAGGCTTCGTGCGGACGAACGG
>NZ_JBFRFR010000090.1:0-29619 GCF_052114925.1 Bradyrhizobium sp. 2TAF36
GCCGACTCACTCAAGTCGTGACCCCGTTTCATCATCTATCGGGGGACAGCCACCATCATGCCCCCTTGCACGGAGCAGGGCCCATTACGGCATCTAGTGACAATGCGTACAAAACCGGATTCCGGTAGTTGTCCGGACTCCATTTTTGGAACGGGGTGTTCTACTAAAGGAACACCGGCGCGATTTAAGTACCAACCGATTTCAAGTTATCCGGGATGGCCGCAGTGGGGCTGGAACCACGCTGCGGCTTTTCCCATTTGCGGGCCTGCTGGTTCAGCGAGTGTTTCGACCGGCAAGTCGCTGACGAACGCCTAGAATTCTCGCGTCATCGCCGGGTGCGTCCGGTTCTTCACCTTGATCCAGTCTTTCGAGCGGCCGGCGCCATAGCGCCGATCGCGGCGTTTCGAGACCAGACCCTCGAGGCCCATGCGGCAGGCGGCGCCGAACAGGTCAGGGCCGATAGCGCCCGCTTCGAACGGCGCGACGAATATGCCGTCCGGCCGGCCGCGCAGCAGCCGCACCAAATTGGTCTTACGCATCGTCAGTGGCAGCTGCCGCAGGCCCTCGCCGCCGACCGCAAGGATGTCGAAGGCGTAGAAGCTGCACCTCGTGATCGTGCCGGCGCGAGTGCAGGGCGTTGAAGTCCGATGGGCCGTCGACGCCTAGGACCACGGCCTCGCCGTCGATGACGAATTGCTGCTCACGGTTCTTCAGCGCGGCCTCAACGATCCAGGGGTATCGCTTGGTCCAGTCGTGGCCGCGCCGTGTGAAGACCTTGACGGCTTCGTTGGAGGTGGACTTGCACGCGGTAGCCGTCGAACTTGATTTCGTGAATCCATCGCTCGCCGGATGGCACGCGGTCGCCTTGACACCGAGCGCTTCCGGCTTTTTCCGCTGGAAGGCCATGGCTACACCAGGCGAAGACTGAATTGCTGCAGGTCTTGTGGTGAGTAGCGATCCACAAACTCCCGCAGGTACGACGGCACGTCGTTCAGTTGCAGATTGTCGCGACGCTGGATTTCGCGGGCAATGTCCTCGGAAACATCTTCCGAGCAGCGTTCGGCTGTGTTGAAGGCGACTACGCGGATCGGCTTGCGATATTCTCCGGCCAGCAGATCCTGGATGACGGTCTCCACCGCGCTCTCCAAGTCTGCTTCGCACCAAGCGCTGCCATTGCGGCCGGAGTTGTCCGCAACCAAGTAGACAGTCTCGTCGCTGTTCGGGGCGATCGACAAAAGCCATCGGAACTGACGCATAAGCACTCACGCAACGGAACCGGGATTCAATTTGTCGACGTCCAATTCGTTCCTGTCGCAGTGCGTACGCAGTTGGATCAGTGTCGGCACACCAACGCGACGGTCTGAATAAGAGGCTTCTTAGTTCACAGGCATATATTTGGAGGATGACCGGATTAGGAACGCCCCCGATTGCCCCTAGTTGAGGGTCTGGAGAAGGCCGATGAATAGGCGAATTGATGAAGCCGTTGCGGCCCGGGCCTACGAGTTGTGGGAGCAGGCTGGTAAGCCAGAGGGCCGAGACGAAGACTTTTGGCGCTTGGCCGAGCAGGAATTGCTCAACGAGGATCAAAGCTCACCTCGACGCACACCGGATACGCTTTAGGCGAGGGCTATCTGTCATACCCGCGCTTGCCGGCTATCATCTGCCCTGCGCAACCCTGAGGAAATTTGGCGGGCGGTCTTTAGAAGACACCATGGGAGAACCGGTCCAGTGGTGGCAACGTCTCGGCCCTGGCTGTCCGCATACGGATCGTCTGTCATCTCCATCGAGAAGCCAAAGGGTTTGAGACGCTTCGCGTACAGATCTTTTGATCTAGTCGCGGATTTCAAGCGCTTGTTCGGAGGGTTGCGGCACCTTGGTATCAGAGAAGGTCGAGTTAATGGCTTCTGTCAAAGCGGAATTGGATAGATACTTTGAATCGTTCCGGCGACGGGTGCCTACGAAGGTGTCGAGCTTCATTCTGAGGCTACGAGAACCATCCTCGTTTTGGGTCCGTGTCGTTGTCGCCGGGTTGATCATCCTGGGAGGCGTCTTCAGCTTTTTGCCTATCTTCGGCCTCTGGATGCTGCCTCTCGGCCTCCTTCTTATCGCACAGGACATCCCTATTCTGCAGAAGCCTCTTCTCATGGCTTTGAGGTGGATCGAGGCCAAGTGGGAGCAGCTGAGAGCGCTCTTTAAGAAGAAACTATCACGCTGATGGACGTGATCCGGAAGTTCTATCTCCACTTCACTCTGGCTGCTAACGACTAAATCATTGACCCGCTTCTCCGCGTCCGCCTGTCTGAGGCCGGTTCGCGCGGCCACGACCTTTGCCGGGTACTCACGATCCGGACCTTTGAGGTCGCCGCCGTTGCGGAAGCTGCGGGTGAACAGGCGCGTCACCTCACTGCGCGTGTCGGCGGGATTTGCGTTCTGGCCCTGTGCCGCGGGGTCGCCGCGCAAAAGCGTGTCGACATACCCGTCCATCGGACGCGCGGACTGGGCGGCGCCTGATGCTACGCCTTGGCTGGCGCCTGTCACAGCGCTGCTGACAAAGCTCGTCGCCGGGGTGGCCAAAAGCGCAGCGCCAAGGACGGACGCAAGCGCCCAGGCGACAAAACCATGGGCCGTATCCCGAAAGTAGACTTCGTCACGCTCGACGCCGTCCCAGCCCGACCTCAGCCGGCCCGCGATATAACCCCCGAGCGACGAGGAAATCATGGCGATGACGATTAGATAAAGCCCGGTCGTGATCTTGAAGGTCGTTGCCGATATGCCGGACTCCGCCCACGTCGAGACGACGCTAAGGCCAAGCCCCGTCCCGAACGCGATGAGGACGAGCGTCATCGCGCAGGCGACGACGGCGCCCGCAACGATTGAAGGCCAGGAAACGCCTGACAGAGACGATGCCCGTGAGTCGCCAGGCGCCACTACGACTGTATCGATCATTTTATCCCCTTGAATGGGATGGCGCAATTTTTCCCCATCTGTCGGGGCAATGAGCAGATAAGGCCAAGGTTCCTGTGTGATGGAACCTTTGACGCCCGGCGCCGGTTAAGAAGGTAGCTGATGAGGGCGATATGACCGGCAAGGACAAGGGCGAGCCTTCGGGCGTATCGAAATTCTTCGGCGATCTCGCCAACAAGACATCGCTTGCGGCGGGGAGGGCGTCGACCTTCATCCTTGCCGCAGGGATTGTGATTGTCTGGGCCATCAGCGGCCCGATCTTTGGCTTCTCTGATACTTGGCAGCTCGTTATCAACACGGGGACGACCATCGTCACGTTCCTGATGGTCTTTCTCATTCAGAATTCTCAGAACCGCGACAGCGCCGCGATCCAGGTCAAGCTTGATGAGCTGATCCGCGTCAGCGAGGCCAGGAATTCTCTTGTCGGCATCGAACACCTGACGGATGACGAGCTGGAAGACATTCGCTCGAGATGCGAGGCGAGGGCGGCCGCGGAAAAGGTCGGTGACGAAGCCGTTGACAAAGCGGGCAAAGCGGCGCGGCGCGCGGCAGACCGGATCTCCGGGTAATGATGTCGGCCGGGACAGACAAGAGCGGAACGCCGGCGGAAAATATCGACGCCATACTGCGCCTCGAAAAGGAGGAAGAGAAGGATCTCGCCGCTCACCACCGGCTTTTTCACTGGATCGGCTGGTTTGTCGGCACGACACAGTTCATCGTGCTGCAGTTCGTAGTTGTGGCCGCCTGGATGGCATTCAACGTCTGGCTCCCGCACCACGCGATCGACGAATACCCATTTCCGCTTCTTGCACTGATCCTCGCGCTCGAAGCGGTCCTCCTTACGTCCTGCGTGCTGATCCGGCAGGGCACTATCGACCGCAGCCTTGAGCGCCGCGACCATCTCGAACTTCAGATCAATCTCCTTGCGGAACGCGAGGCGACAAGATCGCTGCGCATATTGCAGCGAATCGCGAAACGGCTTGAATGCGACGATGACGACGATTGCGCGCCGGACGAGCTTGCCCGCGAGACGTCGGTCGATGAGATCGCCAAGGATCTGAGGGAGCGGGAGAAGGATAAGGAGAAGCCGGAGTCACCGGATGGCGATCGCTTCGCAAATACACTCCGCTAGATTTCAACGGTGGCAAGACTGCCGCCGCCATGCCACCCGGGTCGGGGAAATACATACCTGAGCACAGTGATATCCGATGGCAAGCGAACCCTCTTTGTTATCAGGGGGACAATAACGAGCGAGAGGCGAAAGTAACGAGTGAGAAGCAGGAGACCACCTCAGTTGGCGGCCCCTTTCGCGCCTACGATTGCAAGGCGTTGGTTGCCCCGTTCAAAATCAAGCCGAACCTCGGCGCCGCGATTACCGCAACCCCGGCAGACGAACCGCGGCTCGAGATCGGAGAGCCTTACACAGTCAGGCCAGCGGTCGGCGTCGAGCAATGTGATGGCCGCAATGGCGCAATAGATCAGCACGCCGCGAACGCCCTCTCCCGCATCTCGCCGAAGGTGATCTTGCGCGGTCGACCGTCGGCCTGCGTAGACGTGTGGCGTCTGGCTGGGCGAGGCATGCCTCGATCAAAGCGGCATCGCATGCACCTTGCAAATTATCGAGTCCTATCGGCGGACGAGCGTGAGCCACCGCGGGTCGTGGGTGTGGAAAAGCTAAGCAGCGTCGATCACTCAGAGAGCGCGAGCAGTGGCGCCGCCTATGTCGGAAGGCATACAGACCCGATCGCGGAATCTTCCTAGACTTTAGCCCCCATTACCGCCAACAAACGGCCCCGGCAACTCAGTCTTTGCTGGGGCCGTTTTTCCGCTGGTGCCGATCAGCCGACATACGTCCCCCCTCTCGTGCAGCTCGAGCCAGCCCTTCTCAACCGCATGCTTGATGCCGGCGCCGAACTCCGACCCGGCGGCCTTGAGCGTATAGAGAAACGGAGCATTGAGCTTTTCGATGTGAATGCGACCGTCCTGGATAGCTTCAATGGTCTTTGCGAGCTCGGCCAGTTTGCGGGCAGTGGCGTCAGGAGCGGCAAGGGCGCGTCACAGACCTCTCGCTTGTTTCCCGTCCACGGAACCGTCAACGTTTTCGCCCGCCGAAGGGCCCGGCATTGTCGTTGAGCGCAGGAGGTGCCCTGCGTGACGGCTGGGGCTGTATCCGTACAAGCGAGGCCACCTCCTGGAGCTCCGGCGCAGCAAGATTTCGGGGAGCGATCCACCATCAACGTGGTGGCTTGGAGAGCGGGAGGTCCCTAGGAACTTTCGAAGGTGCAACCCATTGAGCGAACATTCAAGTAGAGGACCGCTCTTGAACCACATCGCAGTTATCTTGATCTTGCTCGTCGGCGGCTCTTCGCTCGCCTTGGCCCAGAGTACAGGTGGATCGAGCAGTGGCGGCTCGGCGGCGAGTGGAACTGCGACCACCGGCTCGAAAGGTTATGCGGGCGGCACCCTATCGACTGGGCATACCATAAGCGGCACTGCGGGCTACTCCAGTCCCAACGTGGGCAACCCGCTCAGCCACGCAGCGACCGGCGACGTGGATGCTTCCTCGGTTAGTCCGGCTCCAACTTCCCACGACAACGCGGTGGACACGCCCGCCGCCGAACGCGCCATAAAGAACCTGGGCAACACCGACATCGGCATTCTCAAGAAGTAATACATGCTGCGCAGCCTGCGTGAGGCCGAGCGTTTTCTTCCCTGGCGATCCTGCGAGGCCGATCGCGGCCCGGCAGGAATATAGGTGGAGGCATGAGCAAGACGGTGCTTGTCTGCGCGGCCCTGACACCGCTCCATTTGTTCGATAATCTCGCCGGGCGGCGGGCCGATTGCGGCTGCGGCGTTCAGTATCGCCCGCGTGCCCCTGCCGACGCGCGCAAGCTGTGCTTTGAATGCGCGCTGCCATCCCTTGAAGAGAACGACACCAAGCTCGTCACCACGCCGCGCATGGTCGAGGACTTCCAGGCCTACATGCAAAAGAAGCGGCACTGATGATCACGGAGGTGCTCGCCCACATCAAAGCGCCGAACTTCACCGCCGGGATCGTGCTGTTCGACGACGTGGTCGAGACGGCACCCCTCGTCCGCTACATGCGACGATCCTCAACCTGCACGGCATCTCCGATTTCGAGGCGCTGCGTTCCGGCCGGTACAATGAGGAGGTGCAGTTCTCTCCTTCGACATGCTGGTGGAGGAGCAGTCTAGTGATTGCCGCGAGGTCCATGATCTTAAATTCCGCGCTGTTTCATCCGCGCCACGTACGGAACACCTTTAAGCCAAAGCCGCAACGCCTCCCAATGGATGGCGGCGATCACCTTGAAGGTGAGAAAGGGCAGACCAAAAAATGCAGCTAAAAGTCGGGCGTCAGTCAGCCGGCGTCGTCTTCCGAAAAACGCGGCCGCAAACATCGCACCCTGCTCGTTCCTCTGCAAGATTCTGACCCTGACATGACGTGCCGGCGGAGAAATGCTGAAGCGGTAATGCATCCTCATCTCCATGAAGGGCGAGACGTAGAACTCCTTGGCCTGGCTTTGCCTTATTGACCGTTTACCGGGCATGTCTTGCACAGGCAGGACGTACAAATGCATCTCTCCGAAGGTGTTGCGCACCTCGTAGATCAACAGCGCGAGGTCGCCCGACGCCGCATAGCAGAAGTAAATCGAAAGCGGGTTGAAGACGTAGCCCAAGAACCGCGGATAGCACAGGAGACGAACACGGCCTCCCGACAGGTCGATGCCGCGCTCGGCTGCCAGCAGCCGCACGTACTGGCTCAGGTTCGCGCCTGTGCGATTCCCATGGTCGCGCTCGTGGAAGCTGAAGATTGCTGCTCGATTGACACCGAACAACCGCGACTGTCGATCGGCGTCGTCCAACCGGTCCAAGTCGATGAGAAGGCTCATCACGTCGTAGGTGAACCTGTGCTGCACTGGCCGCCATCGCGCGTGCATTACCTTCCCCCAGTAAAGCACGACCGGCGCGGCTGCATCCCTCCCTTTGAGCGGCGCTGATCCGAACATCGCACTACTCGGCAGCTTGCGCCGGCAACGAGGTGGGCTGACGCCATGTCGGCGCACTGCCAATTACCTCTGCCACTCGGATTCCGGACCGCAGACCATCCTCGTGGAAGCCGTAGCCGGTCCAAGCCCCACAGAACCATGTTCGGCGACGGCCTTGGATCGCAGGAAGCCGTCTTTGGGCTGCAAACGCAGCCATATCGTAAAGTGGGTGAGCGAAGCACAATTTTTCAAACGTCAGGTCGGCCGCCGGCTCGCGCGGCGGGTTGAGGCTGACAAACAGCGGCTTGCGGTCATCGATGTCTTGCAGCCGGTTCATCCAATACGTCACGGCGACATCGTTCTGGACCGGTGTTTGCCGTGGCCATTGCAGGAAATTCCAGGATGCCCACGCTTGACGTCGCTTGGGCATCAGACCGTGATCGCGGTGCAGATAGACGGCGTTCGGGATGTACTTTATCGCGCTGAGAATGGAACGCTCTTGCGCGTCGGCATCTGATAGCGCCGCCAGGGCCTGATCGCTATGGCAGGCCATCACCACGGCATCGTAACTGTCCGCACCTCCATGACTGTCGCGGATGATCACGCTATGCTCCGTTCGGGTGACGGAAGTCGCCGCACAGCCTAGCCTAATATTGTCCTTGAACATAGCGGTGAGCTTATCGACATAGCGTCGGCTGCCACCCTCGACGGTGCGCCAGCACGGACGGTCCAAGTGCAGGAGCCTATGATTGTCGAAGAAGGTGACGAAGTTCTCCGCGGGAAATGACAGAATATCCGTCGGCGATGATGACCAGATGGCCGCTCCCATTGGCCCAAGATAGTTGGAGAACAGGCGGGCTCCAAATGATTCCCTTTGCAGATAGTCGCCGAGCGTCAGCTTCTCGAGCCGCCCAGCGCGCAAGTCGGCCACGCTTTGCTTGTTGAATCGCAGGATTTCGGCCAGCATTCGAAAGTATGATGGCGACGCCAGATTGCGCGGTTGAGCGAACAGACCGCAGGCAGATTGCAGAATGCCGTCGCCGCCACCGCGCCATTCAAAGCGGCCGTGATCGACGGAGAGAGCAAAGCTCATGCATGTCTCGACGGTCTTCACCCCCAGCTGCGCGAACAAAGATGTCAACTCGGGGTAGTTCAATTCGTTGAACACGACGAAGCCGACGTCAACGTCAACGGCTTCGCCATCGTAGTCGGCCCGAACGGTATGACTGTGCCCGCCAGGTCGCAGCTCGCGCTCGTACACCGTCACCGCGTAGCGCTTCGACAGGAGCCAGGCGGCGGCGTTGCCTGCAATTCCAGTCCCGATCACCGCCAAGCGCATTTTTGAGCTGCCCCCATTGCAATACTTCCGGCTACAGGCCGTGAGAAACATTCGATTCCGACGTCAAAGCCATCCGCCCGGCTCCGACGGCTCCGTCCGCCTATCGTTTGCGGTCTGTGTATTGGAACGTTCGCCGAGGCGACCTGGATCACCTCGCGCATTCGCAAGCTTTGGACCCCAATCTGAAACCGGTGCATAGAGCCTACGTATCAAGGACATGCAGCTGCGCTGAAGGGATGCTTTTCCTGAATTTTCTGGCCATAGCCGCCATTGCACTGGCTTTTTCCGTGCTGATGGCCATTGCATGGGTCGTCCAGCAGCGCACGGGCAATTCCGGCTGGTGGACGCAATCTGGTCCTATTCGATCGGTTTCGTCGGCGCGGTCGCTGCTCTCTGGCCTCTTGTCGACGGATCGTCGACTCGCCGGGCCCTCGTGGCAGGGCTCGTCCTCTGCTGGTCGGTAAGACTTGGAACGCACATTGCGCACCGCGCCACCGCAGGCGTCGACGATCCGCGTTATGCGACCTATGCACGTGAATGGGGCCCTGAGGCTCCTCGCCGGATGTTCAATTTCCTGCAGTCGCAGGCGCTGGCTTCCATACCGCTGCCGTTTTCGATCTTTCTCGCCGCGCACGCTCCGTACCCCGGCCTGAGACTGCAGGACTACATCGGAGCAGCCATCATGCTGGCGGCGGTCACAGGCGAGGCGACTGCTGATGAGCAATTGCGGCGTTTCAAGCGCTCACCATCCAACTGCAGCCCCGTTTGCAATACCGGACTTTGGCGATGGTCACGCCACCCGAATTATTTCGTCGAATGGCTCGGATGGTTGGCTTACCCGGTCATTGCGTTGTCGACTCAATATCCTTGGGGCTGGGCCAGCCTCACGGCACCGGCGATCATGTATTGGATCCTCATGAGGGTGACAGGCATACCTCCGATGGAGGAGCAGATGCTCCGATCGCGTGGTGAACGGTATCGCGAATATCAGGCGAGAACCAGCGCATTCTTCCCGTGGCCACCTCGACAGCCGCCGCGATGATCGGTCGCGCGATCCCGCGCGATGCGGTCAGTCGGCGAAGCAGGCTGCACGAGCGAACGAATAGGCGAAGTGATCCGATGCAGCTCTTGGATCGTTAAGTTCTCGGCCAGTTCGTAGGGTCGGTCGACCTCTGGTGGACTCGGAAGGGAAAGCGGACATGAACCTCGTCTTCACGTATCTTTCTGTCGCCGTAACCTTCGTCGGGCTCGATATGATATGGCTGAAGACCATGGTCGAAAGGCTTTATCGGCCAGTGCTGGGCGATATGTTGCGGTCCGAGCCAAATCTTGCTGCTGCTGCACTGTTTTATCTGGCATATCCCGTCGGGTTGATGTGGTTCGCGGTGCTGCCCGCGCAGCAAGACGGCGGTGTGCTGCGCGCGTTTACTTCCGGTGTGCTGCTGGGTTGCTTCACTTACGCGAGTTACGATCTGACCAACCAGGCAACGCTGAGAAACTGGTCGACCGGGTTGACTGTAGCTGACGTCTGCTGGGGATCGCTTCTCGCCGGTGTCAGCGCTTTGAGCGGCTTTCTTGTCGCTCAACGGATGGCGCACTGATGCGCGTCGCAGCCAAAGCGCCGAGCGGGCAAGGTCGCAGGAGCTGGAATTGGCACCGGCGCGCCGCGTTCCTTTGTATCGTTCCTACCACGGGGCTTTTGATTGGATTGCTCAACCGGCCCGGCGCGTGGTACGCCGCGCTGAATAAGCCATCCTTTAATCCGCCRGATACCGTTTTTGCACCCGTTTGGACTATCCTGTTCATGCTCATTGCAGTGGCGGGATATCGCACCTTCGAGGCGGAGCCGCGCGGCATCGCAATGAAATTATGGACCGTTCAGATGGTTCTGAACTTCGCGTGGCCGCCCATTTTCTTTTCGCTTCATCGCATGGACATCGCACTCGTCGTGATCGTTGCCTTATTCGTCGTCATAGTCGCATCCGTCTGGCTCCAGTGGAGCGCAGACCGGTTGGCAGCGTCGCTCTTCCTGCTCTATGCAGGCTGGGTCGCTTTTGCGATGTACCTGAATCTATCGCTGCTTCTCCTGAACTAGCGTTGCCAGCATGACGGCAGGTGCCGTCGGCGACGAAAGGGAGTCGTTGCTGCTGGATTCATGGATGTCTCCGAAGCTCATCCATCGCTTCTCTGGTTTCCGTGATCTTCCCGGACAACGACGTGAATGCTGTCTGGACTCGCCCTTGCGCGTCTTCGTCAAGCAACAGCGATGAGGACTCGACCAGCTTGTTGACGAAGCGCTCCATGACGTTGAGCAGGCGATGGAGGTCATCCGCAGGCTGTTCGTCCGCAAGACGTTCGACCTCTCGCACGAGCTCTCCAAGCCTGATCACCGCGGACACGAGGCGGTCTTCGTGTTTGCGCAGGGGAAATTCAATAATCTCGTCCGTCAACTCCGAGTCTCCATCGCCTTTACGCCGTGCCAGATGCTGCAAGGCAATCCTTCCGCATCGCCAGAAGAGTTCGGTGCAGCCAGGTCTTGACGGTACCTACCGGCACGCCAAAGCGCCGTGACAGACTCGCGCGGCTCTCGCCCTCGAGATAGGCGAGCGCCACCAGCCTGCGTCGATCTTCCGGTAAACGAGCCAGCACTCCAAAAGCGATGGGTTCGGCGCGGGCAAAGTCCAGGTCGTCGATCGGCGAGGCATCTTCGTTGGTTGTGATCATAAGCGCCTCGTCGAACTCGCAGGTCGGCAACCTTCTTACCCGCAGATGGTCGATCGCGGTATTGCGGACAATCGCGGACATCCAAGCCATTGCTGGAGCGCGGCTGGCGTCGAAGCGAGGGGCGTTCCGCCAAATTTTCAGATAGGTGTCCTGCAGAATGTCTTCGATATCGTGAGGCGGAGCTCCGATCGCGAGGGCGGTCCTGCGCAGCCTACCTCGTGTTCGCATGTGCAGCTCTGAGAACGCTCGTGTATCGCCGCTTGAGACTCGCGCCAGGAGTTCGGGTAACGACTCGTTCTCCAGGCGTGAGCAGGCCATGGCTGGTCTCCCTTGCGTTTGCTGTCTTGAAACGCTTCGGGCGCGCGATCGGATCACGGGGGAGGGGACCGAAGGTGATCAGAGCCGAACGAATGGTCCGATCAGCCTGCCGAGCAGACCGTTCAGTCGCAGGTCGCCCGTCATCGCAACTAAGCAGACACATGGGCCTTCATTACCGACAATCGGTCGATGGTCGATCTCGCCATCACCATAGTCGAAATCACCAGGACCAAAGCGACCGCCCTTGTGGCTGAAGCTGCCTTCGAGCACGAGGGTCAATTCGGTACCGGTGTGAGTGTGCTCGAGCATGCGCGTACCCGGCGCAGACCGAAGCAGGAAGGCCCGCGCCTTGCCCGAGCCGGAAAGCTCGATCGGCCGCATACTCACGCCAGGAGCTACGCGCCTGGGTTTGCCGATCCGGTAGTTTCGCAGCGCCGACGGAGCCTCTCTCGCCATCCCGAATGTGTCCGTCTGGGGCGGCATCGCTCGGCGTTCAGCTGCATTGCCGATCCGTGACAAGACGCGCTCGAACGCATCTGATGCCATCGGGACCGGATCGATATCCTCAAGCGCCAAGCCCGCAAGCTGCTCTATGGCGCGCACGAACCGCGCGCATCTTGCGCATTCGGCCACATGCAATCCCACCACGAGGTAATGAGCCTCTTCCAGCCTGCCGGCCGCAAAGTCGGCCAGAAGATCTTCCGGCGGATGATGGCTGATAGTCATGCTTCTTCGTCCAATATCTCTCTCAAGCGGTTCATCGCCAGTCTGATCCGCGACTTCACCGTTCCGAGCGGAATACCAAGCAGGCTTGCGATTTCCGGATGCGGTCTCTCCTCGATGAACGATAGCTTCACCACCATGGATTGCTCAGTCGACAACCGCTTAATGGCTGAGGTGATCCGGGCGGTATCTTGAACGCGGGAAATGACAATATCGGCCGGTTCGGCGGGATCCGGTGCATCCGGCAGCTCGGAGACCCCTTGCAGGCGATCCGCCCGCGCCTTGCTGCGGAGCAAATCGATCCGCGAGTTGCGTGCGATCGTGTATATCCACGCGGCGGCCCCGGCTGTCGCCGGATCGAACTGGTTCGCCTTCCGCCATACTGCGATCAGGGCGTTCTGGGCGATCTCCTCCGCCTCGTCGGAACTGCACCCGGCCTTCAACATCAATCCTTTGATGCGAGGCGCGAAGTGCTCGAATAGGCGTTTGAACGCCTCCCGGTCACGGGAAGAGGCGACTCGTCCGATTAAATCAGCCCAGTCCACCTTCGGCTTCGGCCCTTTGCTCACACTGGTCGACAACCGCGCCACAAACCCGCGAGGCACACCAGCCTCGGCCCGGATTGGCACATGCAAAGCTCGGATAGCAGTGACCATAGTTGCTCGACAAGTGACTTCTCAGGTCTAGAACGCACGACAGCAGGCAATGGATCACTTGTCGCCTAAACGGTCATGAGAGATTGTGGCTCGTCCGCATCAGCTCAGCAGCCGCCGACTACTCCAGTTTTGGTGGGCAATGCCGGAGGAGGGGGCCTATTTGATCTGCCATTCAATGGACGCCCCCGGCTAGGGTCACATTTCGCGGTCAAAGCGAGTGCGGGACCGCGTCCGCTCTGCCAACGACAGCCAACATCGGGACCTAAGACTGCCTCATGAAAGCATGATCGGCTGCTTCGGGGCTGGGGCCATGTTGGCTCAAGGGGTCATAAGGCGACGTGGTCAATGGCGCCGGTCTTCGCTGCAAAGCAGACTGAGCGGCGGTGAACCGCGCCAACCGGCCCGACCGTTATCTGCGCTCAGTGCGGTAGCTCGTCGTGTCTGCTTGCCACAAAATCTTTCTCAAAATAGAACGCTGCCGGGCTCGAAATACACGTCCCGGCAGCATCTCATTCTCAAACTGAGCCCTGAAATCCCAGTTGGCTGCAACGTAGCAATAGCCGTGCCACAGGTTTGTGACACCCGCCCCGCTGGACTTCACGCTGGCGGGCCTAGCACTCCCGGCGCTCTAATCCGCAATTGCATCGGCAGCCGGGAGCATTGGGGTCTATCTTCAATCTGCGACGGCCCAATGGGCTCTTTTCGGGTTAAGCTTTGGGACACAGTGGCGAGCCGCTTGGTGCGAAAGCGCACAGAACCTGGCTGCCGGTTCCTATAACTTATGACCACCGAGGCGACCCCATTACCGCCGAGGTACCTCCGCCGGCCCCGGCCTCCACCTCAAAAGCCCCCCACGGCCGGGGCCGAATTTAAATAGACGGGCCACGGTCCCCCGACGTTAGGTCAACGTTGCTTCCTTTTCCCAACTAACCAAGCACGGTATGGAAATCACTACAGGTTGCATAAGCAGGGGACGCTTATGGATTGGGCGGAACGGACTTACCGGTTCAGTTTTGTCGTGCTGTTCGATCTTCAGCGCTTTGGGGGTGGTATGGATGATTCTATCGCTGTGAGCCGTGCTGCGCGGGGCCTCAGCACGTATCGTGCGGTTGGGTCTTGGTGCGTGTCGTTCGCTTGGATTGCACTACTCGGGTTTGTTGCCTACGCGATCGCTAACCTTCCCTGGTAAGGCATCAAGCCAAGCAGGCAATCGGAACGAGCGCGAGCTACGACTGGTCGTGGGTGTGGAAAAGCAAGTCTGGCCGCCGGTTCACGCTGGCGGGCCGAATTTCAATAGTGACGTGATTTTAGATCAGCTCTAAACTCGTTCCTGCTTGAGGGCGAGGCGGTGTTTTGGAGCGGGATCATGCGAGAGTTTCGCGCATATGTAATCGATGGCGAGGGGCACATTGCGCTTCGAATTGACATTGAGGTGCAGGACGAGGCGGAGGCTCGGGAGCGAGCCAAATTGCTTGTAGACGCGCACGCGGTCGAACTTTGGGAAGGCGCAACCAAGCTCGATAGATTTGAGCCGATCAGCAGACACTAAGGCCGCCTCAGGGGGCGCGAGAAACCCGTAACGGGCAACCGTGGCGTTTTTTTCGTGTTCGAGGCGACCGAGTAGCGGGCGCGGTCGATTTAACGCATGGACGGGCCGCGCTGCGAATCCTGGCGCGGGCCTGCTTCATTCAAACCGGCGCGACATAGCCGGATGCGCGCGATTCTTGATCTTGATTCAGTCGCATGTGTGCGGTCGATAGCGCCGTTCCCGATGCTTGGAAACGAGCCCTCGAGGCCCATCTCGCAAGCAGCCGCGAACAGATCCGGACCGAGCGCGCCTGGCTCGAATGGCGCGACGAAGATTCCTTCCGGCCGGCGGCGCAGCAGCTTGCCGAGCTCGGCCTTGCGCTCGAATAGCGGCAGCTGGCGCAAATCGTCGCCGACGAGCTCGAGCAGGTCGAAGGCGTAGAGCTGGCCTCGGCGTTGTGCTTGCCCGAATGCAGCGCGTTGAAATCGGAGATCCCGCGCGCGTCGAGCACCACGATCTCGCCGTCGATTGCAAAGCGCGCCTGACGCAGCTGGCGGGCGGTCTGGACAATCCAGGGGAAGCGCCAGGTCCAGTCGAGGCCGGCCTTGGACTCGAGCCGCACGGCCTCGCCGTCGCGCACCAGGCGCGCGCGATAACCGTCATATTTGATCTCGTGGATCCAGCCGGGGCCGGCCGGCACAGCCTTTGGCGACCTTCGGAACGCAAAACTCAAAGGCGTGGGGCATGCCGCGTAGTAGGTGCTGCGGCGTGCGGTTGCCAGTTGTTCCCTAGTCCTGGTCGACCTCGAGCTCGGCGACCAGGCGGCGCGCTTTCGCCTGCCTTAGGCAACAGGATCTCGACGGCGCGCGATCTCGGCGGCTCGCGCTGGCGCAGCATTTGTGCGCGGTCTGCGGGATCCCATTGAAACTTTTAGTCCCAGCCGAGATTGAGCTACCGGCCAGAGTTTCGTTTTGGAGGATCGGCAATGGCCAATTCTGCTCGCCCATGGACGTCAGAAGACCTTGAGAAACTCAAGGCGATGGCCGGGAATCACCGCCGCGAAGACATAGCCGCCGAATTGAATCGAGGCGTCTCATCGGTGGCTGTCAAAGCGCATCAGCTCGGTATCTCGTTGCGATACCACGCCACGCCAAAGCGTCGACCTTCAACAGCCGAGTCAGCGCCGGGCCATTGACTCGATTGTTTTCGCCTGCGTTGCGCCTTCAGGCGACACCGCGCAAGGGCAGGGCCAACTGCATGTCAAGGCGTCGTGTGGCGTTGGCGGCGATGAAGTCTTGCAGCGCAGATGAGATCTCGGCGTCGGTCTCGGCTACGCGCTGGGCCAGCGCATCCGCGACGTCGGAAGTCGCATCCCGCGACCACCCCTCGATGGGATTGAAGGATACAATTCGGACCGGGTAGGCGTACTGGCCGGACAGGAGATTTTGCAGAACGCCCTCGAGGCCAGTGTCAGCCTCATCCTTCTCGCGCCAGGCGCAACCGGCGCGCGCGCCGAAGTCTTCAAGCACCAGATAGATGTCACGGTCGAGGCGATCGGCGGGCACGATCGAGGGCGAGGAACGCATACGCTACTCCGATGTGACAACGGTAGAGAGACGGCCCCACTAATCCCGGYGGAAAATCTGGCCCCGCTCGGCCGCGAGCGCGAGCTCTGTCCATTCGCGCGCAAGCTTCAACCAGCCTTCTCGATCGACCTGGTCGAGGCTCCGAGCCGCCTCCTCGCGGCAGGCCGTCGCCTCCTTGAAAAATTGCTCAGCTGAGGAGATCATCTCGGCATAGTGTGAGAAACTACTGGGTACCTTGGTCTTCATCGTTGCCTCGGCGCATAACCGTTCGTGCGGTAGACCGGCAATCGCATGCCTCTGGCGGCGCGACTTAACGGCAACCTGACCCGGGAGCCGGCGTTCCTATTTGCGGCTGAGCCGCTTGAACGAGCTTGATCGCGACCGCCTCGGTCAAGCTGACGCCGAGACCCAAGGCATCAAGTGCGCCGACCTCATCAGCAACGCCTTCCTTCGCCAATTCCACTTTAGTCTGCAGTTAGGAACGCAGCTTTGAACTCGGGGTTAGATGGCGAGAACCTGTTGGAGCGCGTGTCACCATGTACATGTACAGGGAGCCCATCCTAGACGAGCTAAGGCAGGTCGAGCGTCAGGTAGTTGAAGGCGAGCGGCGACTTGCAGAGCAAGAGGCTCTCGTCGTTGGTTTGAAACGGCAGAAGCAGGATACGAGCAAGGCCGAGGACGAACTCGAACGGATGCGCACCGACCAGCGCCTACTTCAACAGGAGCGACTACGGCTCTTGGCGGTGCAGCAACCATAAGGCGCCCTTCGGCGCTAATTCCGACGCAGTGACCGCCCGCCTGCTCGCCCCCCTTGCCACATATCGCGCCAAGCCCACCAGAAGGCTAACAACTACACGCGCACTAGGTCCAGCTCAAATACCGGGTAGCCTTTGCCGGGTTCATGCTCCAAGCCAATAAACGCGCGGGATATGAGGCCGCTGCTGCAGGAAGCGCTCGACGGTGCCGCTGTCCAAGAAAAATTCGGCGGTGTGAATGACGAGCACGTACCGCTCGTAAGTTCGCACTGGCGGTTTCGAATTTTTAAATCCAGCAAATTTTGAAGGGCATCAACGAGGTCGTCGCGGCCCCAGTTGAAATAGGCTTCGGGCTTCCGAGGCTCTTCGCCTCGCGCCCGCTGTCTCACCGCCTTGATGGATCGTTCGAGCGTGGGACGGTGAACCAGTTCTGTCACCTCGATGCCAGAAAATTGGCCGTCGAGCGTGGCTTCGCAATAGGGCGGGTCTTGGCCAACTGACCTCAGATCAGTGACCTCAGCTTTGGCGGCCTCAAGGACTTCGCGCGCAATGCCTCTTTCGCCGACAGGCTTGTCGCGCCAATACCAGAAGCTGTTCCATTTTCTGGTGTTGGCCAGGATCAACCGCCCAAGATCGTCATCGTCATCGTCATCGTCGTTCATCCCGAAACCCACCCGCTCGCTTGGCCTTCCCGCGCCTCACGATCATGAGCGTTGCCCCGGCATCGGCGAGGTGCCGATATACCGGTCGAGACCCGTCAACGTCGGCCCCCCGGAGCGACGCCAGGAACATCGTGGTTTCTGCCAAGTTTTCCCGAAGTCCTCAAGCTCGTGAGGGCAAACCTCTAGGCCCCGGCTCATCCCCCATTTGGGCTGGGGCCCTTTTCTTGCGGGACAAGGGACTCAAGGGGAACAACAAGTGCGGGCGAAAATTTAAGTCGTCGCGGCTGGCGGAGCTTCTCCGGCCTACCCCTAAGCCCCCTGCAGCCGGGGGCCGTCTCATACCGTTGTCGTGTCGGAGTAGCGTATGCGTTCTTCGCCCTCAATCGTGCCGGCCGACCCTCTCGACCACAACATTGCTGAGTGTCGCGAACATGCTGATCACTACAAGAGACTTTCTGACCACTACAAGAGACTTTCTTCCGCGAGCGGCATCTCCAAGGACCGCGCCACCGCCCTGAAAAACATCGCCCGAACCTATGTCGGTTTGGCCGGCCAACTGGATAGACTGGCGTCTCTCGCGAGGAACGAGCAGAGGTAGGTTCTCGCCTGTCCGGCTTCGGTAGCTTAGTTTTATTTGAGAGGGCCTTCTTTTACGAAAAGAACAATTTGAGGTCGGCGTCGTTTAGGTCAGATGAGACGGTATTATTTTGACATCAGAGAGGGTGACGAGATTTTCCCGGATGAGGAAGGTCTAGAGCTCTCAACCATAGAGAAGGTGCAGGAAGAGGCGGCGCGCTCGCTTGCCGATATGGCCAGAGATGCCGTCCGCACCTTAGGGGGCGATAGCCAACAGCTGTCGATTGAAGTCCGGGATGACAGCGGTCCGGTGCTCCATCTCAAATTCACATTCGCGGTCGAACGGCGCAGGCATTGAGGCCGCCTCCGTCGTTGGCCTGTGTTCCTTCTGTCGGGAACCCGAGTTCTGGCTTATGGTCCGGAGATCACCGCTCCGTCCGAGGCGCCCATCGGTGACTGAGATTGCTTCATGCTCCCGCCTTCTAGGTCGAGCGGAAGCCATGTGTGAGAAGTGCAGTCAGTACGAGGACAAGATCGCCCGGTATCGGCGCCTGTCGCTCGGAATCAACGACCGACAAACGCTGGACGGAATTGCAGTCCTAATCGCACAGGCGACGGACGCGAAGGCCCTCATTCATCCGTCTCCACCGGAAAAGCAAGGCAGTCAGTAGGACGGCTTCACATTCGGCGCTGGATTCCTGGCGGGGCTCTTTATGTTCGACTTCGATCTATTTTCCAAACGCGAATGGGCGACGATGATTGTTGCTTTCGCGGCTGTGACCGCGCTCGCCCTCTACGGGTTTTTCCAGGTTCTCGACTACCTGGCACCACGCCTGTAAGGCCCCTCGGTTTGCTGCCTATTTCGGCCCAGCACCTTCCTATTTGCGAGACAGCAGATCTTCACCGGTCGGCATTAGCTTCACGTAAGTGCCGCTTTCGTGCTTCGACAACCAGGCGCGTTCGATCGCGTATTTGAGCCCCGCGCCGAACTCGCTGCCGCTGCCCTTCAGCTTGAACAGGAACGGCACATTGATCCGCTCGATGTAGATGCGCCCGTCCTGGACAGCTCCAGAATGATCCTCGTTCTTCTGCTGGCTCATTGAGCTCTGACGTGTTGGTCGCTATACATTCAATCCGTAGTATTCCGGAATCCGTAGACCCCGATTCGGCTTTAGTATTGTTAGAGGGCCGCCTTGGCCCTCGATAGGAGAGAATAACGGCTCTCGCTGTATTAGCGCCAAAGGTATTTCGCTTTACTGATCTCGATCAGTATCGAACAGCCGTGCGAAATCTGAAGGTCGAATTTACGCCTCTCGCACGGAAAATCTCTGCTGAGCAAGTCATCCTAAGTCTCCCGGGATGTGACATCAATTTTGCCAAGTCTTTCCCGCGCATCGCCGATGGTCAGCTTGCCGACAATTGCACAGCTGTCGGGTTCTCGATGGATGACGGGTTTCCCATTCGCTTCAACGGGGTCGAAAGAGATCACTCAGCTATCGCGATCGGCGGCAGCGGTGCTGCATATTCCACGGTCGAACGAGCCGAGCGGCAATTCACATCGATTATTTTCACGCCAACGATACAGGATCGTGGCTGGCCCCAGGCCGGTCCCAACTGGAAAGCGTTAGAAACGAGCACCGCTGCGCAGCATTGGCTGCGCGAGCTCGTGAGGCAGATCCTGTCAATTTCCGCGACATTCGATGCCTGCGAGACGGGCAACGCCTCGTCCGCAATCCGGGAGTCCCTACTGGCTGGAATTGATGCCGCATTCGCCGACGTGGTTGACGCAAGATGGGCCTTTCATGCGAATTGCCTCGGGTATTTCAGGATTTTCCGAGATATTCAGGAAGTATTGTCCGGTAACATTGGGCGTCCGGTCTACAGTGATGAACTTGCGCGAGAAGTTGGCGCCTCGGTGCGGACCATGCACGAGGCGGTCAAGCGATACCGAGGAATGAGCCTCCACCGATATTTGCGCCTGAGGCGTCTCTGGCTCGTGCGGCAACGACTGCTGGCCGGAGCGGATAGTGTAAAGGCGTGTGCGCTCGCTTTCGGATTTTGGCACTTGGGGGATTTCGCGAGGAGTTATCGTCTTCAGTTCGGCGAACGACCCTCGGACACTCTGGTGAAATCGCGCCTCCAATGATGCGGCACAGCCGCTCGCGTCGCTCGTATTGCTGCTGGTCGTGGCGACGCCGATGATGCCGATGATCGGCTCTATTTTGCCCCCGGCAGCAGCAACCGGGCTTTGCATGGTGGTCTCTACCGAAAACTTAAGCTCGGGCGTAGTGGTGATGAAGTCCGCTCAGGATGGCACGTGACCTGACCGCACCGGTTCGCTGAACCGGGCGAGAAACGGGCGCATCCTTATCCAAGGCCAAGTGTGTCCGCGTCGCATTATAGTAGCGAGCGTAAGATCTCAGAATCCGGCGCAGATGTGTCTCCCCCAGGACAATGATGTGGTCCACACATTCACACCGGATTGATCCGATCAGGGCGAGGCCAGGACGGCAAGAACGAAGCAGAACAGCCCGATCATTCCGCCAGCTTAGGCGATTCCAACGCGGCATCACACACGGATAAGGTTTTCGGTACACACAGCCAGTTGCGACGGCAATATGGTGGTCAGTTCTGCACTTCGGCCGCAAGCAGAAGTATGTATGGAAGTCAGGCGCGGGCTTCTGACCGGCAATGATATCCGCGTTTACATGCATCACTGCCAATTCCAGTTTTGGCGCTAACGGCTCGTACAGCGGTGCGATGCGAGCCCAATGGCCATCAGACACATTGTCGTCAGCCGTACGTACGATCTGATTGAGACGACCGGCCGTGTCTGCGTTTGCTGGGTTCGCAGCAAGAAGCTTCGTGGAAGCAGCGGCGAGCGTTGAGATAAGGTATTTGATAAAATCGAGTTTGTCGGACATAGTATCCTTGTATGACCGGTCAATTCCGTGTTGTGGCACGCGAAAAATCCGCCGCGTGCCTTGCGGGTGTCGATGGCCTTAACATCGGAAATTAAAATCCTGCTCATCCCTCGTTCATGTGCACCTTCTACTGTGCCGTACGTTCTAGCGCTCCACAGGAGGACACTTATGAAACTCAAGCTCGCACTCGTTGGACTAATCGCGCTCAGCGGCGTCGCGTTCACCGCTGGTGCGGCATCGGCTATGCCGCTCGCTCCTCTCGGACAAACATCAAACGTTGAGAGCGTCGCCTTGGTTTGTGGTCCGAACGGCTGTGTCCGCACGGCACCGGTCTATCGACGGTATGGCTACGGCGTCGGTCGCTATGGCTATGGCGTGCGTCGAGGTTACGGATACCACCGTGCGTATGGCTATCACAGGGGCTATCGTCGGTACTGACTGTTAACGGCGAGGCCGCCAACTGAGGCGGCCTCTCTCTCAAAGATTGAATACAACATAGAGACAAGAACCATTGAAAAGACACCTAGTCCTATGATGGCAATTTTCAAAACCAGGTCGGCTGCCAAACGCACCTCCTTTAGCTTCCAAATCAGCCAGAATCATAGCCTTACTTCGGTGGCAGCAATCCGCGCGAGTTAAGCCATCCGTCAATGTGGGCGGCGATATCGGCTTCGCGGGCCTTTTTCAGAAGGTCCTCGCGGTCCTCGGGAGGCAAGTGATCTGCCTTTTCCCTCGTGAAACAGTAATTTTCAAGTGTCCATTCCGGATCGCGAGTATCGACCGGCTGTTACCGGCGGGCTCCTGTGAAGTCATTACCGACGAAGAGTTGATGGAAGGCTCGTCAATGCCGCTCTATCGGTGCGTCGGCCACCAGGATGATGGTGCCTGCCCCCGCGTTTTTACACAGCCTGGACTCGAATGGGAGATCAGGCGCCGTTCATTGTTGCAATGCTGTCCCTGTCGGAAACCTTATCCGGCTGGCACGTGAGGCCGAATCGCGCAATGCTTCTGTGTCATGAGAGAAGCTTACAGCCTGGTCTGGTCGGTGCTGGTCTTATTGTTCCGGTCGCGGGTCTCGTTGGAAGCTGAGATCCTGATCCTTCGTCATCAACTTAACATCCAGCGACGGCACCAGCCGAAGAGAGTGGCCTTCAGTGCCATGGATCGCCTGATCTTTGTTGGGCTGTATCGTTTGGTGCCGAATACCATCAAGGCGCTGACGATTGTGAAGCCGGACACCGTGATCCGTTGGCACCGTGCTGGTTTCAGATTGTATTGGCGCCGGAAATCGCGGCACCGCTGCGGTCGACCGACTGTACCGTTGGAAATTCGCCGGCTGATCCGCGAGATGAGCATCGCCAACCCGTTGTGGGGAGCGCCGAGAATCCATGGAGAGCTTCTCAAGCTCGGCATCGAGATCGGCCAGACCAGTGTCGCCAAATATATGGCGCGGAGGAGGGGCCCTCCCTCGCAGGGATGGAAGACATTCCTTCGCAACCATGCGGATGGCATTGTCGCAATCGACCTGTTCGTCGTGCCAACAATCTCGTTCCGGCTGCTCTATGGTTTGCTGATCATGGGCCATGGCCGGCGACAGATCCTGTGGTTTGGGGTGACCGCGCACCCGACGGCCGAATGGATCGCCAATCAGCTCACGCAAGCCTGCGGCTGGGAGCAAATCCCCCGTTACTTAGTCAGGGACCGCAGGATGCCCCGGTCCCTCGCGGCGTTGAGTGGGCCGGGAATGTCGTCTGCCGCCCGATCCTGGGCGGACTGCACCATCAATATGGCCGGATGTGATTTACGGCAGGCACAGCCGGTTTAGATCGATTTCTCTCCTGTAAACTGGCCCGCGCTTTAGATAGCGAGGCTTTTCGTTAGGAACGTGCGCAATTGCGGCCGCGTTACACCTGATGATGACTGATGTGAAATGTCGTGTCTGCCACGGTCTCGGCTGGGTGTGCGAAAATCATCCTGGTAAAGCGTGGACCGAAGGTGATGGCGGTTGTCAGTGCGGCGCCGGCATGCCCTGTGAATGCAACAGAGCGAACGGCGAAGACACTCCTGACGTTGAGGCCGTCATCGTGGAAATCGAAGTAGACCGAAAGCGTCTTAATTAGCTCTTTGGCACCACTAGGACGGATGTACTCCTAGCGCCACCCAAGGCCCTCGGTTCTCGACCGGGGGCCTTTTGCATCGCCTACCCGCTAGCTGGCTTCAGAAAACTAAAGATCCGCGCCACCTGCAAAGGCAACACGAAGAAGTTCATACAAGGGTGCTTGCGCGCTCGCGGGGCAGAAAGCGCGATCAGCGCAACCTCGCCGTGGGCAGCACCGGACAGTTCTCAGATCACAGAGCAATCACCCACACCGAAAACGCAATAAGCACTGTGGGGATGATTGCCGCTGCTATGAAGAATTTCACTTCTCTTTCCGAACGCCCTTGTACTTCACCGCGCTTTTCTTGACGGCCATAAATTGTCCGCCCTTCTTGTTGCGCTTGGTGGAGGTCTTCGTGAGAGGGTTCTTGAGCTGGGTACGCTTCTTCACCGCGCCCTTACGTGCATTGTCGCCGACCGGTTTATTGACTGCCATGGTGTCCTCCTGTGCACGGTAAAACTCGCATCAAGTGGATGGTTCCAATAGGAACATTGGGCGCACGATTGTGGTTCTTTGTTCGGCGGTCTGCTCACGGGCCGTCGCGGCGCGCGGTATACCTGCGGTGTATGGTGCAGGGCCCGCGCGCTTTTTCGGAGTTCGATATGCCCAGACAACCGAACGGCCGCGAACCTGAACTTTCTGAAGACGACATTCAGCGCCAAAAACTTGGGCCGCGTGGCGTGCCGGGAAAAGAAAGTCCGACGAAGATGACGCCCCAGCGGGAAAAGAAAACGCCGAAGAATATTGATCCGGGTCACACGGCTTAGCCGCGCAGCGAAACCAGGTGCAAGCTGAACTGCCGCATATCCTGCGCAGCGTGACGATCGACAAACTCCTGCAGATGCAAAAGGACACCGCTTAGTTGCAGGCGACAGCGGTGCTGGATCTCCCCGTCAACGGCCTCTGAGACATCTTCGGGCCAGCGCTCTGTCTGGTCCAAAGCGCGGGTTTCGATTACACTGCAGGGCGACAGCGTCTTCACAACTACCGTCATAGCAAGCAAGAAGTGACATGGCTCAGGCCGGCGAAAACGGAAGGTTCGCGGCCTTCAAACACCACGCCAGGGTGCATTCTTTTAGGATCAGCACCGCCATTCTGACGTGGGTTTTGCTCGGCGCTGCGCTCTTTTACAAGCCTGAGTGGATCAAATGGGCTCTGCGGACTGGCACGCATAGTATTGAAGCAGTCGGCGATGCGCTTCCTGGTTACTGGGGCGCTCAAGCCGAAATTGTTTTGCGTGAGCTTGGCGGTTTCATTTGGATCCAGATTACGGCCGCGATCATATTTGTAAGGTTCGTGTTCTGGCTCATTGGAGCGGCGTGGCGCAGTAGCCGAGGCGATTGATCGTCCCGCGAAAAGTCCGCATATGTGAAAGAGGCCGCCAATTGAGGTGGCCTTACTTCTCCGTCGGGTGAGCTATTTATCGAGCAAGCCATCGTTAAGTGTCAGCGGTCGCTGCGATGCTCCGACCTACCGCAATTACTGAGGCTCGGCTGGCTTGTCTCGCTCGTGGCTTTCTGCCTCCGCAGCCGCACACGCATCCATGCCGTGGCACTTGCTGAAGTAATATCGGACGCTTGCCACTACTGAGCCGGCGAGAGCGACCATCAGGAGTAAAAAGATCCACCGTCGAATAAACATTCGCGTCTTTCGGTCTGCCAAGGCGCTGGTTGAGTTCAACGCGCCAACAAGCGAGTGGTCCCCTCCGGAAGGGTTGATTGTTTCCAATCCTCGCCAGCCGCCTTGAGTCGCACAACCTGCCGCTCAGGTGCAGTTGCAGGCTCAACCGAGAACTTTCAGCATGGTGTCGAACTCGCGAGGAACAATTCGCGCTATATTAGGTTGTTCACGCTTCAACCCTGCACTCTAGCGCGAAATGATGGCCGTTCGGTTCTGCCGCGCGGGCTTTCAGTTTGGAGCCCAAAATGAACGTTCAACGTTTACGTACTGCGCTCGCGATGATCGTGGTTTGCGCCTGCCTCGAGTCTGCATTGGCGCAGACCCCGAATCCCGAGTTGGAAGCATGCCGAACAACCGGACTGATGGCTCTTCGGGAACGCAACCCGGCAATCAAAGACGTAACACTCGATGTTGACGGCATGACGGTCGCGAAGGCAAACACGAAGGTGGAGGACACTCCGATCAAGACAATCGTCATCGGTGACGCCTATCTAGAAAAAGGGAAGAACGATACGCGCAGAACGTTTCTGTGCCTGATTGGCGAAAAGGGGAAAGTGCTGTTGACGTTCTTCACTGACAAATAGGTCGGCTGGCGGACACAAGAAGTCGCTGATCATTGAACCACAGTACCCTATGAATGATAGGTCGCGGCAGCCGCCGTGAGGCCGCCGCGGCACGGCGCGTTGATCTTCTCAATGTGAATGTGTCCGTTGATGGCCTCAATGCTGGTCGCCAGTTCAACCAGTTTGCGCGAAGCGGTAGCTGGATCGGAATAGGGACGTGCCTTGGTTTGTTTCATGCTGCAACCTGATCCTCTTTCACCCCTCGTGCCACGATTCGCAGCGCACCGTCTGCAAGAGGACGCTGTAAGCTCTTGGCTTCATCCCATGGTGCGGTCATCCAGGTCTCAACCTCGTCGGGCGTCGTCAGGATCACCGGCATCGCCTTCGGGTGGATGGCAAATACCTCGGCGTTTGGTCCCGTCGTCAGGAATGCAAAGAGGTCGTTGGTGGTCTCACCTTCCTTGACCTTCCTAACCGATGTCCAGTTTGTCCAGATGCCGGCGAGACATGCGAGCGGGCGGGTCTCGTCGAGTGCGAACCAGATGTCGCCGCCCTCAGCCTTGTTGAACTCGCTGAAACTATTGAACGGCACCACGCAGCGATGCTGCGCTCCGAGCCATCGTGTCCAGTGCTTGCTCTCAACCTTGCGGATGTTAGTGGTGCCGGAGTCGGGCTCCATCCTGAGTAAGTCTTTGAAGTCGACCGACTTGCCCTTCGCCTGCAGCTTCTCGGCGCGTTTTTTAGTGACTAAGCGCCTTGGATGAGGACGGCATGCCCCATCGCGCAGTGGTGAGCTCACGGCCTTCTGCGCCGGTTCGAACAATCGGCGCCTTGTACTCCGGGAACACGCCGGGCATCGGCGCGAGGTTGCCGACGTATCGGTTGACCACGCGGAACAGCGCGCTGATGGCGGCCTGATTGGTGGTGATCGAATACAAGTTGCACAAGGTCAGGTCTCCAAATCGGGATGCCGTGCCCGTTGGGCCAACTGCAGCAACGTCGTGGACGGGCGGCGGTTGGCCTTGGCGCACTTGCTGCAGCGGAGTCGGCCGGCCAGGTCATGGACGAAGGTCGTCGGCGGGTGACGCAGCTTGGCGAGATCGACATCCCGCCGGGTCTTGCAGCGCGAACACTCGATCTCGAGCCAAGGATAGCCACCGTTGATCGCCTGGTCGACTGTTGGCGACGGGTCAATCGGTCCGCCATCCGCCCACATGCGCTCATTCCAGGATTCGCAGAGCAGCTTATCGGCTTGACGAATGAGAGCTTCGCCTTTGGTGCGGGCTTCAGCGGCCTGTCCTGCGAGAATCGTTGTCATTGCGCGGGCCCGGCCCAGCTCCTTGGCGAGCGCTTTGCGATCGCCGCCGCTAAGGGGCGTCGGGTGATGCTTCGGTGCCATGGCAGCATCCAGTCCCGCAGCGCTGACGCCTACTCGAACGCAGGCCAGCAGCCGTCTTCCTCGTGACGCCCAGTCCGTTGCGTGCAGGTGTTGTCCAGCAGCCGTTGTCCGACGTCTCGCCAGAGCGCCTCCGAACCATAGAGACGAATGGCATCTACCTTTTGGATCTCGACGGTACGACTGCAGCGACGGCACTCGACCCTTAGAATGTGCTGGGACATTTGGCACAGCCGCATCGCTCTTCCTAAGGGGCCAGGCCGAGCGTCGGCGCGCGGGTCTTCCGGGAGCGCCTGCCAGTATTCCGGCGGCAAATCCTCTTCCGGAGCCAATCCTGGTTTCGGAGGCACGTTTCCGCCCACGACAGCGGCCATTTTTTCCATCTGCTTGAGGGTCGGCATTCGCCAGCTCGCGGGTCGGTCGGTCATATCCCAATAGAACATAAGAAGAACAAAAGAGTCGATAGCGGTCAAAAAAAATATCCTCCGGGCGCTCCTACTAGCTGTCGGAACCATGGACCGACGGTCGTCTTGAATCCGAGCCGCCCCCAATCGGAGTTTTGCGTAATCATGGCCCCGCGAGCGAACTGGAAAGGTTTCCTGCGACTCTCGCTCGTCACGTGCCCGGTGGCGCTATAGCCGGCGACCTCGGAGAGCGAAAAGATCTCGTTTAACCAGCTCAACCGGCAGACTGGCCACCGCATCAAGTACCTCAAGGTCGACGCCGACACGGGCGACGAGGTGCCCAACGAGCACATCGTCAAGGGCTACAAGGTGGACACCGACACGTTCATCGAGGTGACCAAGGAAGAGCTCGAGAACGTCGCCCTGGAATCGACCCGGACTATCGAGATCGACGAGTTTGTCGACAAGACCGACATCGATCCGCGCTACCTAATCCGCCCCTATTACCTCAGACCTGACGGCAAGGTTGGCCAYGATGCYTTCGCGGTGATCCGCGAGACSATCCGSGAGATGGACAAGGTCGCGATCGGGCGCGTGGTGCTGACCAAYCGMGAGCACATCATCGCGCYSGAGCCGCTSGACAAGGGCCTKATGGGGACGCTGCTGCGCTACCCSTACGAAGTSCGCGATCCGRMSGARTATTTCGACGAGATCGASGACGTCAAAGTCACCAAGGACATGCTCGATCTCGCCCGGCACATCGTCGAGCAGAAGGCCGGCAATTTCGAACCCGACAAGTTCGAGGACCAGTACGAAACCGCCCTGGTCGATCTCATCAACCAGAAGCGCGCCGGCAAGCCGATCGTGGCGAAGGACCGGCCGAAAGGCGAGAATGTCGTCGATCTGATGGAAGCGCTCCGCCGAAGCGTGGGCGGCGCTGCGGCCGAGACCAAGTCTTCCAAGAAGCCGGCAACGAAGGCGAAAAAGGCGGCAGCTGGCCAGAAGGAAATGCTAATGCCGATCGCCGGCAAGAAGACCGCCAAGGAGACCGCCGCGAAGAAGCCGGCAGCAGGGACGCGGCGAAAGTCGGCCTGACGCCGAAGCAGGAGATCCGCATGGAAATGAACGAAACCTCCGCGATGACCGAAGCGTCCGGGCTGACGAACGGGCTAGAGCAGGCGGCTGATGCGCGCCCGCGGCCGGCCCAGTCGCCCTCGCAGGATGCCGCCCTCGTTTCGGCGGATCGCCTCCGCAAGGTGACCCTCAAAGCCCCGCTGCAATCGCTCGCCGTCGCGTTCGTGCTCGGAATGTGGGTCGCCCGGCGGCGCTGACTAGCCGCGAGCGGGCGCGACTTGGCAAGGGATCTTCCAGACCTCGCTGGGATTCTACGATCTCGCGAATCGCCCGCCGTCCATGAAGGCGGTGGTGGAGGCATGGGGCGCGGGTACGATCTCTTCCATCAGGATTTCGCCAAGGAACGGACGATCCCGACGTGGTTGCCGTGACCATGTCCAAACCCCAGGGTAAACGTCGATCCATTAACGCCAAGCGGATGTCTCCTACCTTGAGCGGGATGGACGGCTTCGGCCCATCGGCGAAGTAGCAGTGCACCCTTGAGGTCCGCTGAGGCATGGCGGGCTAATTTGCGCAAATGGAGTTCCATATCGGGTTGGCTGCTACCCTCAAAATAGAAATCAAGATCGGCTTGTCGGGATGCGACCGTTTGAACCGTCTTGGATGGATAGGATGACTTGAGGCGTTCAAGCAGGGAGCGGCCATGAACGACACCGACCGGACACACGCATCCTCGCGCCTGATCTCCGCCAATTCGGCTTGCATCTACGATGCATGCATTCAATCGGAAAAACTGATGCGGTGGATTGCGCCTGCAGGCGCTGTGGCGAACGTTGAAAAGTGCGAAGCGCGGGAGGGGGGATGCTTTAAAATTATCTTGTCGTTCAACAATGATATCGGAAAATCGTCGTCTCGGACGGACGTCGTATCAGGGCGGTTCCTCAGGCTTGTGCCGGATGGAAGCATTGTTCAAGCTATCGATTTTGTGTCCGACCGACCTGAATTTGCGGGCACTATGATAATGAGCTGGTTTCTTCACCCGTGGGGCGAAAAGACGCTTGTGAGCGTCGTCGCAGAGAACGTGCCGCAAGGCATAAGCAGAGCCGATCATGAATTAGGGATGGCATCCTCTCTTGAAAACCTGGCGGAGTTTGTGGAAACCGTTTGCGGTCGTTGAGCCGCTGTCTGGAGCATGTCTCGGTCTAGCCCTCAGCCGAAGAATGCTTGAGCCAAGATCATGTCTGCTCTCGCCGCCGCAAAACCGGACGTCGAGCCCAATTTGCCTCGACCGCCGCTTGTGCTGTATGGTCCGGCCGTGCGTAGCAAGAGGTTCATCGATCAGGTGGTGAGTGGTCTTGCATCAATGTATCCGGCCTTTGATTGGAGCATTTGCTCCGGGCCATCATGGATATCAGCGCGCGTGCGTTCTCATTAGTGGGTCGTCCGTGAAGAATGCGGATTGATCTGAGAAATAAGCAGAATTTGTCTTGATGTAGTATTCGATTTTGCAGGAAAGCGGGGTGTTGGACCTCGCTTTCTTGCGTTTTAGGATTTTGCTTTTGGGCGATTCGTGATTCCCTGA